>JANPJI010000063.1:0-8872 GCA_031425425.1 Rubricoccaceae bacterium | reverse complement strand
CCGACCTCGACTCGACGCTCGACCTCCTCCGCGCGAAGGAGCTGCTGTAGCGTGGCCGGTCTCGCCCGTCGGAACCGGTCGGTCGGCGGCATCGGGCCGGCGCTGGCGCTGGCGGTGCCCGTCGGGCTCGTCGTGGCCGGCGTGGCCGTACCCCTCATCTACCTCGCGGTCCGCGCGGCCGAGGCCGACCCGGCCGAACTGGCGCGCGTGGTGTGGCGGCCGCGGACGCTCCGCCTCGTCGGCAACACGCTGGGCCTCGCCGCCGGGACGGTCGCCCAGGCGACGCTCGTCGCGGCCCCGCTGGCCTGGCTCGCGACGCGGACGGACGTCCCGCTGCGGCGGCTCGTGACGCTGGCGGGCGTGCTGCCGCTGGCCGTGCCGGGCTACGTAATGGCGTACGCGCTGCTCGGCGCGGGCGGCCCGCACGGGCTCATCGCCGAGGCGACGGGCCTGAACGTGCCCCGTCCGGCCGGCTTCTGGGGCGCCCTTGTGACGCTCGCGCTCGCCACGTTCCCGTACCTGTTCCTCAACCTCCGCTCGGCCCTGGCGGGGCTGGACCCGGCCCCCGAGGAGGCGGCGCAGAGCCTCGGGCTCGGCCCCTCTGCCGTGCTGTGGCGCGTCGTGGTGCCGCAGCTGCGCCCGGCGTGGCTCGCCGGGGCGCTCCTCGTCGCGCTCCACGTCCTCGGCGACTTCGGGGTCGTCTCGCTCGTCCGCTTCGAGACGTTCAGCCAGGCCATCTACGTCCAGTACACGGCGTCCTACGACCGGACGTACGCGGCGGCCCTGGCCCTGATGCTGCTCGCGATGACCGGGCTCGTGCTCTGGGCCGAGGCCCGCCTGCTCGGCGCGGCGCGGTTCGAGCGCGGGGCGGCAGCCCGGTCGCCCACGAGCGTGCGTCTCGGCGCGGGGGCGGGCCTGGCGCTGGTGGGCGTCGCGGTCGTCGCCGCCGTCGCCGTCGGTCTGCCGCTGGTGACGATGGTGTTCTGGCTCGGCCGCGGACCCGTCGAGTGGGCGGGCGTGGGCGTGGCGCTGCTGAACTCCGTCTCGGCGGCGGCCCCGGCCGCCGTCCTGGCCGTGGCACTGGCCGTCCCGGTGGCGCTCGTGGGCGTGCGGCGGCCGGGTGGGATCGGCGTGCGCGCGTCGCAGGCAGTCGAGCGGGCCGCGTACTTGGGCTATGCGACCCCTCCGCTGGCCCTCGCGCTCGCGTTCGTCGTGTTCGCCGTGCGCGCAGCTCCGTGGGCGTATCAGACGCTCGGGCTGCTCGTCGCGGCGTACGCGCTGCACTTCCTGGCCGAGGCGATCGGGCCGGTGCGGAGCGCGCTCTACCAGGCCCCGGTGGCGGCCGAGTGGGCGGCGCGGAGCCTCGGGCGGTCGCCCGTGCAGGCGTTTCGGGACGCCACGCTGCCCCAGCTCCGCGGCGGGCTCGGCGCGGCCGTCGCATTCGTCTTCCTCTCGGCCCTCAAAGAGCTTCCGCTGACGTTCATCCTGTCGCCGCTGGGGTTCACGTCGCTCGCGATGGGCGTGTGGGGTGCGGCCGGCGAGGCGCTCTACGCTGTGGCCGCGCCGTACGCGCTCGTCATCGTGGCGTGCGCCGGCGGGCTCGTCTGGCTGGTGTTGTCTCGGGGGCGCTGAGCGCGGCCTACCGGTTGGGCGCGAGCGGGCGGAAGAGTGCCTGGAGCACCCTCTCGCCGAGGCGCCGTCCCATCGCCTCGGTGACCTCGCTGGCGGTCCGGGTGAGCACCGACGTAGATCCGCGACATCGCCGTCGCCTCCACGAATGCGTCCCACGTCGCGACCGTCACGCCGACGCCAGGCGTCCTCGCCGGTGATCCCCGGACGCCGTCGTCGGGGCGGCGGTCTCATCTCAGCGTCCGCTCGGTGTGGCGAAGGTACAGGGTCGGCTCCCCTCCAGGCTGGGCCTGCTGGACGGCGGGGCCTTCCCACAGGTCTTGAGTGACCGGGACCGCGGTCAGGACCGGCAGCAGCGTGACGCCGACCAGCAGGGGCACGGCGACCCACGCCGCCTTCCCGCGCGCGTAGCGCGAGAGCGCCAGCGCCGTGACGAGCGGGAGCCCCGCCGCCAAAACGGCGCGCAGACCGTACAGGCTCTGCCACGACGTCTCGGTGACCGGGACCGCGGAGGTGACGGCCCATCCGACGAGGGGGCCGAAGGCGCAGGCGACCAGCCAGTACGCTCCGACGTGGTCCACCCAGTCGCCGCGCAGCGGCACGCGCGTGTGGAGGTCGGTCCGTGGCCGGACGTGCAGCCCGAGCGCGACGAGGAGGCAGTAGACGACAAAGAAGACGGTCGTCCCCCAGCCCAGCACGCCCACCTCTCCGAAACGAAGGGAGAACACGAGCGGGACCAGCACAGCGCTCTCGACGGCCCCGGTGAGCCACTGCCAGACAGCGGTTCGGCGCGCGTGCGCGGAGGCCCCCCCGGCCACCCCGAAGAACTCCTCGGCGACGGTGTCGGAGATCTCGTGCGGTGTAGGGGAAGGCAGAGGGTCCGGCATGCTCGGGGGGCTCACGGGGTCGGTACGTCGTCCCGGTGGATGCGCACCATCCCGACCGACGTCCACTCCGTGTCGCCATCGTCGTAGAGGATGTGGATGGCCTCACCGGTGCGGGCGGCGACGGCACCGGGGAAGTAGTACGTCCCGCCCTTGAACCGCCCGCAGACGCGGCGACCCACGTCGACGGCGTCGAGGGGGCAGGCCAGGGAGGCCTCCAGCGCCGACCGATCGCCGTCGTCGAACTGGACCACAACGAGCGGTCTCTCGGTCCCGACGACGACGCCCGGGTACCACCAGTCGACTTCCGCGGGCCACTGAGCCAGGACGCGATCTCCGACGTTCAGCATGGGACAAACCGTAGGGTGAGAGACGGCGATCGAACCACCCGGCTCAAACCGAAACGCTCGTAGGTCAACTTAATAATCACAGCAAAATGAGACAATTGCTGGAGGCTGGTCGTACACGTCCCACCTCGTGTCCCTGGTGGATGGGACGTTCGGCTGCGACTGACGTGTGAGGAGGCGGGCACCGTGCCCGCCTCAGTCCGGCTGCAGGCCGAAGCCCGAGACGGTATCGCCCCCGCGCGTGCCGGAGGCGACGTACAGCTCGCCGCCGAACACGGCCGGGTCGGCCGGAAGGACGCGGCGTTCGAAATCCGGGCACGCCGCTTCGAGGGGCCGCCACGCCTCGCGCGCGAGGTCGGCCCGCGCCACGAGTTCGACCGACGCCGTCTGGCGCGTCCGCTCACGGGCGTAGACGTCGAGCAGGACGAAGCGGCCGCCGGGGCGGAGCAGCCCGAAGGCCCGCTCGAAGGCCGCCTCGCCGTCCGGAAACGCCGTCAGCCCGAGGGCGCAGAGGACCCCGTCGGCGAGCCCGCCGCCGAGCACGTTCGGTCCGACGGCGTCCGCTCGTCGCTCGTGGAGGGTCACGTTGGCCCAGCCGTTGCGCTGCACGCGGCGGCGCGCCCGCTTCAGCATCCCCGTCGAGGCGTCGAGGCCGACGACGCGCCCGGACGGGCCGACCGCTGCCGTAAGCCCGTCGAGGCTCTGGCCCGTCCCGCACGGGAGGTCGACGACGGTCGCGCCGGGCACCAGCCGCAGCGCCTCGACGGCAGCGGGCCGGAAGGGGCGGTAAAGGTCTTCGAGGGCACGGTCGTAGACCAGCGAGAAGAAGTCGTACCACACAGGCATCGGGGTTCAGGAGCGCCGCAGGTGTCAGAAGGCCGCGTCGGCCTGGACCGCGGCGAGGCGCGCGGCCGTGCTCAGGCCGGTGCCAGCCGAGGTGGCGGTGACGAGGAGGTCGGACATCGGGGTCGGGGGAGGGGAGAGGTCGTAGCGGACGCCTCGGCTGAAGGTCCGCTCAGGGGCGGCGGACAGCCGCCACGGCCGCCGCCATCTCGGCGTCGAGTCCGCGCGCGAGGTCGTCCGGCGTCACGTCGACGCGCACGTCGGGCGTGACGCCAGCGTCGGGCACGGCACTCGGCCCACCGGGCGGGAAGAAGCCCACGAGCGGGAGGTCGGCTTCGAGGCCCGAGCCGGGCAGGCGCAGGAAGTAGAACGCTCCGCCGTTGATGCCGCGGCGGTTGCCGCCCGTCGGCTGCCCGACGAGCACGCCCAGGCCCGCCGCCTGCACCGCCTGAGCAAACTCGAACGTCGCCGAGCTGTTGGCCGGCCCCACGAGCACGGCCACGCGGCCCGCGAACCGCGGCCCGCGCGGGCGGACGACGCTGCCCTCGGGGCCGTCGTCGTAGCGCGTCATCCGGTAGAGGCCGTCGCGGGCGTCGCCGGGCGCGGCGAGCGCGGCGGCAGGCGTCGCGTCGGTCCAGTCGTCGAAGCCGCGGTCCCACGTGTCGAGCGCCGGCCGCAGGTCGGCCGGAAGCGTCCGGTAGCGGACCCATCGCTCCAGGCCGACCTTCGCGAGATCGCGGTCGACGAGGTGCGCGAGGATCGCGTCGCCGACGCTCGTCCCGCCCGCGTTGCCGCGGAGGTCCACGACGAGGCCCGTCGCGCCGCGCGCCGCGAGCGCCTCGAAGGCGCGGTCGACGAACGCCTCCCAGTCCCACGCGCTCCGGTATGTCACCCACGAGGGCATGGTGAGGACGGCTGTGCCGTCCGGCCCGGCGGCGAGCGTCCACCGGAGGCCGGTGCTGTCTGGCGCGGCGACGAGGGTCTCGCCGAACGGGACGGTCGCGGCGGCGGCAGCCGGGGCCGCCGCCCGCTCGGCCTCGGTCAGCATCGGCACCGTCACGGTCCGCTCGGGCGCGCCGAGCGGGCCGCGGACGGTCAGCCGCGCCGTCGCGGCGACGGGGTAGACGAGTGGGTAGAGCACGTCGAACGGCTCGAAGGTGCCGGCCCCGGTCACGTCGAGGCGAGCCGTCCGGGCGTCGTCGTTGCCGCCGTCGGCGGAGACGAGCCGGAGCAGCCGCGCGAGCACGTCGGCCGCAGGCAAGCCGTCGAGGGCGACGATCTCGGTGCCGGCCGCGAGCCCGGCCCGGCCGGCCGAGCGGTCGCCGGTGACGACCAGCCGGTGGCCGAGCCAGCGGACGGTCACCGGCAGCCGCCGGCCCGCCGCGAGCACGCCCGCCGCGACGGCGTCGCTCTGGTTGGCGGGGTTGACGAACGTGTGGCCGCAGCGGAGGGCGGCGAGGAACTCGGACAGGCGGAGGTAGGCCTCGCGGAGCGTCCGGTCGCGGCCGAAGTCAGCGGCGAGCGCCGCGAACAGGGCGTCGACCTCGGCGGGCGTGTGGGAGCGGTACAGGCCGGGGTGGGCCGTGCCGAACGCCTGCCGGAGGAGCGCGACGTCGGCCTGGAGCGCCGCCGCGGGGATCGTCGGGCCGGGGTCCGGGGGGGCGACGGGCTGTGCCGCGGCGGGTCCGGCACAGAGGATCGCCAGCGCGGCGAGGACGAGGCGGGCGACGAGGGACATCGGGCTCAGGTGTGGGTCCTGGAAGCTAGCCGGCGGGCACCGCTCCGGTTGTCACCAGTCGTCACGGCCGGCCGGGTGTCGGGCCGTGGCCGCCGCATCGAGCCCGCAGACATTCGGCCGACGGCACCGAGCCCTCCAGCCGCGATGGCCCGCCCTACGTCGAGGAGCGGTGCGAGGTCAGATCGCGCGCGGTAGGGCATGACCGAGTGTGCCTCGCCGCTACCAGCCCCACGTGCCGGGTGCGCCCTTGAACGGGCCGGCGACGCGCGACGTGACCCAGCCGCCGTAGAAGCCGCCCGGCTGCGGCTCGGCGCGCTCGTCGCCGATCCAGCAGCCGTCCGTGCGGCCGGGGTAGAACGCGACGAAGTCCCGGAGCGCGGCGAATGCCTCGGTCGGGTCGGGGTAGCGCCACGCGGCGTCGGCGACGCGGCGGTCGCCTGCGACCAGGTCGAGGTAGACCGCCCGGCCCTTCCACTCGCACCCCGACGTGCGCGGCGTCGCGACGAGCAGCGACCCGTCGACGTCGTCCGGCGGGAGGTAGATCGTCGGCGGGTGACTCGTCTCAAGCACGCGCAGCGCCCGGCTCGACGCCGCGACGATGTGGCCGGCGAACTCGACGCGGACTGGCTCGCCGACGGGCGCGAGCGCGGGCGGGCGCGGGTAGTCCCAGACGGACTCCTGGCCGGGGCCGGGCGGGAGGGGCGTGGGCATGGCGGAACTGTGGGGTGGCGTGCCGGAGAGACCCGCCGGCGCGGCACCGGCTTACGCCTCGACGGGCTGCGCCTTGAGGAAGTCGCGGAGGACGTAGTTGAGGATGCCGCCGTGGCGGTAGTACTCGACCTCCACCGGTGTGTTGATCGCGACCACGACCGGCACGTCCACCGCCGTCCCGTCGGCCCGGGTGGCGACGAGCGTGAGGTCCTGCCGCGGCTGCAGGTCGTCGCCGACCGGCACGGCGAACGTCTCGGTCCCGTCGAGGTCGAACGTGTCCAGGCTCTCGCCGTCGCGGAAGGTGAGCGGCAGCACGCCCATGCCGACGAGGTTGGCGCGGTGGATCCGCTCGAAGGACTTCACGAGCACGGCCTTCACGCCGAGGAGCATCGTGCCCTTGGCGGCCCAGTCGCGGGAGGAGCCCATGCCGTAGTCCGTCCCGCCGACGACGAGGAGCGGCGTGTCGTCCTCCTTGTAGCGCTCGGCGACGTCGTGGAGGTAGCCCGCCTCGCCGGTGGGGAGGTGGACGCTGTGGCCGCCCTCGGTGCCTGGCGCGAGCGCGTTCTTTAGGCGGATGTTGGCGAACGTGCCGCGGGTCATCACGCGGTCGTTGCCTCGGCGCGACCCGAACGAGTTGAAGTCCTTGGGCTCGACGCCGGCCGCGCGTAGGAACTGCCCGGCGGGCTCCGAGGCGGGGATGGCACCCGCAGGCGAGATGTGGTCCGTCGTCACCGAGTCGCCGAGCAGCGCCAGCACGCGCGCGCCGGCGATGGGCGCGATCGGGGCGGCCTCGGCGTCGAGGTCCTGGAAGAACGGCGGCTCCTGGATGTACGTCGAGTCGTCCTGCCAGTCGTAGACGGCCCCTTCGCTCGTCTCGATGGCGTTCCAGCGCGGGTTCGAGTGCTCGATGTCGTCGTAGAGCGCGGCGAACTGGGCCGGGTGGACGGCCGTGCGGATCGCGTCGAGGATCTCGGCCTGGCTCGGCCAGAGGTCGCGGAGGTAGACGGGCTGTCCGTCGCGGTCCGTGCCGAGAGAATCCGTGTCGAGGTCGATGTCCACGGTCCCGGCGAGGGCGTAGGCGACGACGAGCGGGGGCGAGGCGAGGTAGTTGGCCTTGACGAGCGAGTGGATGCGGCCCTCGAAGTTGCGGTTGCCCGAGAGCACGCCGGCGGCGATGAGCTTGCCCTCGGTGATCGCTGCGGCGACGGCGTCGGGGAGCGGCCCCGAGTTGCCGATGCACGTCGTGCAGCCGTAGCCGACGAGCGAGAAGCCGAGCGCGTCCAGGCTCGTCTGGAGCCCGGCCGCCTCGAGGTAGGCCGTCACGACGCGGCTGCCCGGCGCGAGGCTCGTCTTGACGTAGGGCTGGACGTGGAGCCCGCGCTCGACGGCCTTTTTCGCCAGCAGGCCCGCGGCGAGCATCACGCTCGGGTTCGACGTGTTGGTGCAGCTCGTGATCGCCGCGATGGCGACGAACCCGTGGGCGAGCTCGGTCTCCGCGCCGTCCGGCCCGACGAACGTGCCGGTCGCGTCGGCCGCGTCGAGGCCGAAGCCGTGCGGGCCGGCGGGCGCGGTGAGGCTCGTGTGGAACGACTGGCGGACGTCCGGGAGCACGATGCGGTCCTGCGGGCGCTTCGGGCCGGCCATGCTCGGCACGACCTCGCCGAGGTCCAGGCCGAGCGTCGCCGCGAAGGCGGGGTCCGGCGTGTCGTCGGTGCGGAAAAGGCCCTGCGCCTTCGTGTACTTCTCCACGAGGTCGACGGCCTCGGGCGAGCGGTTGGTGCGGCGCAGGAAGTCCAGCGTCTCGGCGTCGACGGGGAAGAAGCCCATCGTGGCGCCGTACTCGGGGGCCATGTTGGCGATCGTGGCGCGGTCCGGCAGGGACATGCTGGACAGGCCGGGGCCGTAGAACTCGACGAAGTCGCCGACGACGCCGTGCTTCCGGAGCATCTCGGTGACCGTGAGCGTCAGGTCGGTCGCGGTGACGCCCTCGCGGAGGCGGCCCGAGAGCTTGAAGCCGACGACGCGCGGGAGCAGCATGTAGGCCGGCTGGCCGAGCATGGCCGCCTCGGCCTCGATCCCGCCGACGCCCCACCCGAGCACGCCGAGCCCGTTGATCATTGTCGTGTGGCTGTCCGTGCCGACGAGCGTGTCGGGGTACGCCAGCACCGTCCCGTCGTCCTCGGTGCGCGTCCAGACGGCCTTCGCGAGGTACTCCAGGTTCACCTGGTGGCAGATGCCGCGCTCCGGCGGCACGACCGAGAAGTTGTCGAACGCGCCCGCGCCCCACCGCAGGAACTCGTAGCGCTCGGCGTTGCGCTGGAACTCGATGTCGGCGTTGATCTGGAAGGCCTGCGGGAGGGCAAACGCATCGACCTGCACCGAGTGGTCGATGACCAGGTCCACGGGCACGCGCGGGTTGATCGCTTCGGGGTCGCCGCCGACGCGGGCCATCGCCGAGCGCAGTGCCGCGAGGTCCACGACGGCCGGGACGCCCGTGAAGTCCTGCAGGAGCACGCGCGCGGGCGTGAACGGGATCTCGACCTCAGCCGGCGCGGCGGGGTCGTAGGCGGCCATTGTGCGGACATCCTCGGCGGTGACCGGCCCTTCGCCGGCCTCCCGGAGGACGTTCTCCAGGAGCACCTTGATTGAGAACGGGAGCCGGCCGAGGTCCGTCCCGGTCTGTTCGGCGAGGCGGTCGAGGCGGTAGTAGGCCACCGGGC
>JANPJI010000062.1:0-3769 GCA_031425425.1 Rubricoccaceae bacterium | reverse complement strand
ATCGTGCAGGGGGCCATCGGCGGCGCGGCGTTCGCATTTCTCGGGCTGGGGTCGCCGCTGCTGTGGGGCGTCACGATGGGGCTGATGTCGCTGCTGCCGGCTATCGGGGCCGCGGCGGTGTGGGCACCCGCGGCGCTGTTCCTGTTCCTCTCGGGCGAGGTCGTCAACGGGTTCATCCTCGTCGGCGTGGGAGCGGGCATCATCGGGCTCGTGGACAACGCGCTCCGCCCGATCCTCGTCGGCCGCGACGCTGGGATGCCGGACTACCTCATCCTGCTCTCGACGCTCGGCGGCATCGCCGCGTATGGGATCTCCGGCCTCGTCATCGGCCCGGTCGTGGCCGGGCTGTTTCTCACCGTCTGGCAGATCTTCGGCGAGGAGTTCGGGGGCCGCGACGCCGTCCACCCCGAGGTCGAGATGAAGAAGCCGGACCCGAGCGTCGATGAGCCCGCGGCCGTCGTGGGTCCGGCCCTCGCGGTCCAACCGGCCCCGTCGCCTCTCGCGGAAACCCCGCCTGGCACCCCCCCGGTCGCTCCGGGCTGACGACAGGCCGGGGCGCTCCCGAGCGCCCCGGCCTGTCGCGTTACACACCCGTCGGCGGAAGGAGGGGCGACGTTTCGTCGCCGAACCAGTTCACCTTGCGCGAGAGGTACATCACGGCTGCGAGCGTCACGAGCAGCCCGAGGCTGCCGAAGAGGAGCGCGTAGGCCTCCATCTGGAGCAGCACGTAGAAGTACCCGTAGAACAGCGCCAGGAGGCCGCCGACGAGGCCCGCGAGGCGCCACTCGCCAAAGACGGCGCGGGCGTAGAGGGTGACCAGCCCCAGGATGGCGACGGCCGCGAGCGCATACGCCCCGTCGAACGGGATGTACTCGGCGAAGGCGAGCAGGAGCAGGTAGAACAGCGTGATCGCGAACCCGACCAGGAGGTACTGCACCGGGTGGATCCGCCGGTCGCCGAGCACCTCGACGAAGAAGAACGTCAGGAAGGTCAGGAACACGAACAGCATGCCGTACTTCGCCGCCCGCGCCGTCTTCTGGTACTCGTCGACCGGCAGCAGGAGCTGGACGCCGAACGCGGACGGCGGGCCGCCCGCCGGGGCCATCTCCGGCTCGTCGTAGCCGCTGGAGGACATGTTGCCGCGCGCCGCGAGCCCGAACTGATCGAGGTCGAGGTCGGTCGGCCGCCCGAAGCCGCCGGAGAACGCCTGCGGGTAGTTGCGGTTGAGGTTCAGCACGCGCCACTGCGCGACGAAGCCGGAGTCCGAGACGGTCCGCCGTTCGGGGAGGAACGCGCCGGCGAAGCGGGGCGTCGCCCACGGCGCGCTCAGGCGCAGCGTGGTCTGCTTGCCGACCGGCAGCACGCCGAGGCTGCCGCTCCCGGTGAGGTTCAGCGCGAGGGAGAAGGCGGTCCCGGACGAGTCGGTGCTCAAGCGCACGGGCACGCTGATGCCGGACGAGAACACGTCCGAGGTGACGATGCCAGGGTCCGCCTCGCGGACGGTCGCGCCCCAGCGGAACGGGACCACGTCGCGGATGCCGGCCATGTCGGAGATCCCGATCTGGACGAACGCCTCGGCGGGGCGGAGCGCCCCGGCCGGGATGCCGAGCGCCGCTGCGTCGAGGGCGGGGAACCGGCCGGCGAGGCGCAGGCGCGCGTTGTAGAGCACGACGCGAAAGATGCCGCGGGTGCGGACTTCGGGTGTCATCGACCCGGTCACGTCGAGGCGGTCCGGGAACAGGTGCACGTAGCGCGTCGACGTCTGGACCGTCGCGTTGCCGGCGTCGCCGGTCCGCTCGCTGAACGTGTACGGGACGGTCAGGACCGGACCGCCGACCGTCTGGTTCTGGCCCCACTGCGCCGCGACCGCGCGCCGCGCGCCGTCGCGAAGCGACTCGCGCTCGGCGATGAGGTCGCGGAGCATCCAAATCGGCACGAACAGCACGAGCACGATGAAGCCGATGGCGACGATCTTGAACGAGACCGACCGCCGCGCCCACGAGGCCTTCGCCCGGACGGGGGCCGGAGGCCGAACGGGAGCGGCGGGAGTGGGGGGCGTCGCGGGCGGAGCGCCGGGGTCTGCGTCTGGGGTCATCGGGGCGTCGGTTGGGGAGGGCAGCATAAGGAGGGGACCGTTCTGGTGCTACAGAAATGAAAGTGGTTTGCAAAATAAAGTGAGGGCGGCCAGGTGGTGTTCAGCCCGGTCGCGCACTCCGGGCCGACGGGCCAAACGGAGTGCGCCCCGGCAACCAGAGCTGCCGGGGCGCACCTTGTACGAGCGGAGCAGTTACGCCTTGGCCGGCTCGTCGCTTTCGTCGACGACCTCGAAGTCGGCGTCCTGCACCGAGCCGTCCGCCGCGTCGGCGGGTGCCTCGGCCTCGCCGGCTGCGTCGCCCTCGGCCTGCTGGGCGCGGTAGAGGTCCTCGGACGCGGCGCTCCAGGCCGTGTTGAGCTGCTCCATCGCGGACTCGACCTGCTCGCCGTCCTGAGCCGCGTGGACCGTCCTGAGGCGCTCGAGGGCACCCTCGATGGCGGACTTCTTCTCGGCCGGGATCTTGTCGCCGTAGTCGGCGAGGTTTTTCTCGGTCGAGAAGATGAGGCTGTCGGCCTGGTTCAGCTTCGAGATCTGGTCCTTCCGCTTCTGGTCCTCGTTGGCGTGGTCGCGGGCGGACTTCCGCATCGCCTCGATCTCCTGCTCCGAGAGGCCAGAGGACGCCTCGATCCGGATCGTCTGCTCCTTGCCCGTCGCCTTGTCCTTGGCCGAGACCGAGAGGATCCCATTGGCGTCGATGTCGAACGTGACCTCGACCTGCGGGAGCCCGCGCGGGGCCGGCGGGATGCCGTCGAGGTGGAACCGGCCGATGGTCCGGTTGTCGATCGCCATCGCGCGGTCGCCCTGGAGGACGTGGATCTCGACGCTGGGCTGGTTGTCGCTCGCCGTCGAGAACGTCTCGGACTTCCGCGTCGGGATCGTCGTGTTGGCCGTAATTAGCGGGGTCATGACGGACCCGAGCGTCTCGATCCCGAGGTTCAGCGGCGTCACGTCGAGCAGGAGCACGCCCGTCACGTCGCCCGAGAGGACGCCGCCCTGGATGGCCGCGCCGACGGCGACGACCTCGTCCGGGTTGACCGACCGGTTCGGCTTCTTGCCGAAGAACTGCTCGACGACCTCCTGGATCTTGGGGATCCGGCTGGACCCGCCGACGAGGATGATCTCGTCCACCTGGCCCTTGCTCAGGCCTGCGTCCGCGAGCGCCTTCTGCATCGGCGGGATCGTCCGCTGGACGAGGTCGTCGACGAGCTGCTCGAACTTGGCCCGCGTGAGGTCGAGGGTGAGGTGCTTCGGGCCGTCCTGCGTGGCCGTGATGAACGGGAGGTTGATCGTCGTCTGCGCGGCGGACGAGAGCTCGATCTTGGCTTTCTCGGCCGCCTCCTTGAGGCGCTGGAGAGCCATCGGGTCCTGCCGGAGGTCCACGCCCTCGTCGCGCCGGAACTCGTCGGCGATAAAGTCGATGAGGCGCTGGTCGAAGTCGTCGCCGCCGAGGTGCGTGTCGCCGTTCGTGCTCTTGACCTCGAAGACGCCGTCGCCGAGCTCGAGGACCGAGATGTCGTACGTCCCGCCGCCGAGGTCGTAGACGGCGACGGTCTGGTCCGGCCCGCCCTTCTTGTCGAGCCCGTAGGCGAGGGCCGCGGCCGTCGGCTCGTTGAGGATCCGCTTGACGTCGAGCCCGGCGATCTGGCCGGCCTCCTGGGTCGCCTTCCGCTGGGC
>JANPJI010000061.1:0-9149 GCA_031425425.1 Rubricoccaceae bacterium | reverse complement strand
AGGAGCGCCTCGGCGCGGGCGTGCGACGCGGCCCCGCCGGCCCGCGCGATGAGGGCGGGCATTTCGACGTTCTCGGCCGCCGTGAACTCGGGCAGCAGGTGGTGGAACTGGAAGACGAAGCCGATGGAGCGGTTGCGAAACGCCGCGAGCGCCTCGTCGGACCGCGCGAAGACGTCCTCGCCGCGGAAGCGGACCGTTCCCTCGGTCGGCCGGTCCAGCGTCCCGAGCAGGTGCAGCAGCGTGCTCTTGCCCGTCCCGCTCTCGCCGACGACAGCGACCATCTCGCCGGCCCGGATCTCGACGTCGAGGTCTGCCAGAACGGTCAGCGGCCCCGCGGCCGTCGGGTAGCTCTTGCCAAGCCCCCGCGCCTCGACCAGAATGGGCCGCGCCGCCGCATCACGCGCCTCGGCGGTCACCGCATTTCCCCCGATGCCCGTTTCCAGGTCCGGGTTTACCCGGCGGTCCCCGTTCCCCATCATTCGGGCCTCTCGATGCCGTACTCCTTCATCTTGGTGTACAGGTGCGAGCGCTGCACGCCGATGGCCTCGGCCGTCTGCGAGACGTTCCAGTCGGACTCTTCGAGCTTGCGGGCGATGAACAGCGTCTCGGCGCGGTCGCGGAACTCGAACAGCGTGTCGTAGCGGTCGATGAGCCCGGCGATGGGATCGGCCCCGGCCCCGCCGGGGCGCACGAACATCTCGACGTCGTCGGCCGTGATCTGCGCGCCGTCCGAGAGGATGAGCAGGCGCTCGACGACGTTGCGGAGCTCGCGGACGTTGCCGCGCCAGTCGAGCTGCCCGAGCGCGTCGAGCGCGCCCGGCGCGAAGTCTTTGCCGCCGACGCCGTTGCGGCGGGTGACCTGCTTGAGGACGAACTGCGCGATGGCCGGGATGTCGGCGCGGCGCTCGCGCAGCGGCGGAACGTGGATGAGGATCACCGAGAGCCGGTGGTAGAGGTCCTCGCGGAAGCGGTGCTCGTCCACCTGCGCGAGCAGGTCGCGGTTGGTCGCCGCCACGACGCGGACATCCACGGGAATGGAGCGGTCGCCGCCGACGCGCGTGATGCGGCTCTCCTGGAGCGCGCGGAGCACCTTGGCCTGCGCGTCCAAGCTCATGTCCCCGATCTCGTCGAGGAACAGCGTCCCGCCGTCGGCCTGCTCGAACTTGCCGATGCGTTGCTTGGTCGCCCCGGTGAACGAGCCCTTCTCGTGGCCGAACAGCTCGGACTCGATGAGCTCGGACGGGATCGCGGCGCAGTTTACCTCGACGAGCGGGCCGACCGTGCGCGGGCTCTGGGCGTGGACCCACCGGGCGACGAGCTCTTTCCCGGTGCCGGGCTCGCCGGTGATGAGGATGCGCGCCTCGGTCGGTGCCACGCGCGCGACGGTCGCCTTGATGCGCTCGATGGCCGGGCTCTCGCCGACGATCGGCGTGAGGTCCACACGGGCGTCGTCGCGGACGACCTGCTTCAGGCGCGTGTTCTCGACCTGGAGCTGCCCCCGCGAGAGTGCCCCGCGGACGGTCACGAGGAGCCGGTTGAGGTCCGGTGGCTTCTCCAGAAAGTCGACCGCCCCGAGCTGCGTCGCCTCGACGGCCGTCTCGACCGTCCCGTGGCCCGAGATCATCACGACCGGGACCGTGGACTCGGCGTCGTGGAGCGCCTGCAAGACCTCCATGCCGTCCCGCTTCGGCATCTTGATGTCGAGCAGCACGAGGTCCACGCCGCCGGCCTGCGCCCGGGCGAGCGCTTCGTCGCCGTCGACGGCTTCCTCGACGGCGTAGCCCTCGAACTCGAGGATCTCGCGGAGCGCGCGCCGGATGGCCGGCTCGTCGTCGGCGATGAGGACGGTCGGCCCCGCGGGCGGTGTCGGTGGCATGGGCGGAGGGGCCGGCTGGAAGGGACCCGAAGGTAGCCCCGCGGGCCTACTGTGCCGGAGCCGGGGCTGGGGCTGGAACGGGCACCGGGGTGGCGGCAGGGGCCGTACCGGGGAGCGCGAGCGTTGGCGGGGCGGCCGTCGTGTCGCGGGCCGGGGCGGGCTGGATGCGGCCGGTCGCCGTGCCCGTCGCCGAGGCGCGGGCCGTGGCCATCCCGAGCTCGACCTGCGCCGTCTGCGCCTCGGGCGCGTCCTCGTAGGTGTCGAGGATGGTCTGGAGCGAGGCCGTGGCCTGGTCCGCGTGGCCGGCCGCGGCGTGGGCGCGAGCCGCGGCGAGGAGGTAGCCCGGAGCCGACGCCGGCGTGGCGTAGGCCGCCGCGGCGCGGTCGTAGAGGTCCGCCGCCGCAGCGGCGTCGCCCTTGGCCTCGACAATGGCCGCCTGGCCGGCGAGCGCGGACGCCTGGAAGAGGCCCTCGCCCGAGTAGGCCTCGAACATCGCGAGCGCCTCGTCGGTCTTGCCGAGCTGGTAGAGCGCGTCGGCGGCGAGGAACGTGGCCTGCTCGCCGGTCGGCGTCGAGCCGTACGTCTCGGCGATTTCGAGCAGTCCCGGGGCCTCCGGCGTGCCGTCGAGCGCGGCCTGCCAGTTGCCGGCCTGGTACTCGTTCAGGACCGCCCCGAGCAGCTGCTGCGCCTCCTCGGACCGGTTCGCCTGGTACGCGCGGTACCCGAAGACGGCCGCGAGCAGGACGACGAGCCCGATGACGGCCGCGATGACGGCGGTCCGGTGCTCCTCGAAAAAGACCTCGCCCTCGACGACGGCCGTCTGGAGGCCGTCCTCGCGGAGTTCGTGGCGGCGCGAGAGGGTCGGCTTGGGCGGGTTGATCTGGGCCATCGGGAGCGGTCGGTCGGGCGTGAGGCGGCGCGGCGGGCGCAGGGAACGCGGCGGGCGCGCGTGTAGCCGCCCAAGGTAGCGGCCCGACCCCGCCGACGGCAACGACGGACGTGTGCGCAGGGACGCGCGCGGCACGCGGCGGGCCTCATTTGCGTCGCTTTTCACCGAACCCGGCCGGCCGGCCCGGCGGCGCGCCTCTAACCTGCGCGCGGATCTCCCTCTCCCCCGCCCGCACGCTCTCGCCATGGCCATCAAAATCGGGATCAACGGCTTCGGCCGCATCGGCCGCCTCGTTCTCCGGTCCGTCCTCGAACGGAAGGCCGAGACGGGCACGGCTGCCGGTACCGGCAGCGACATCGACGTCGTCGCCGTCAACGACCTCACGGACGCCGCGACGCTGGCGCACCTGCTCAAGTACGACTCCGTCCACGGCGTCCTCAAGGCCGACGTCCGCGTCGAGGGCGACGAGATCGTCGTCGGCGACGACCGCTTCAAGGTGCTCTCGCAGCGCGACCCCGCGAACCTCCCCTGGGGCGACCTCGGCTGCGACGTCGTCGTGGAGTCGACGGGCCACTTCACCGACGCCGAGGGCGCGGGCAAGCACCTCGCCGGCGGCGCCAGGAAGGTCGTCATCTCGGCTCCGGCCAAGGCCGGCATCAAGACGGTCGTCCTCGGGGTCAACGAGGACACGCTCGACGGCTCGGAGACGATCGTCTCGAACGCGTCCTGCACGACCAACTGCCTCGCCCCGATGGTGAAGGTCCTCCACGACACGTTCGGCCTCGAAAAGGGCTTCATGACGACGGTTCACGCCTACACGGCGGACCAGAACCTCCAGGACGCGCCCCACAAGGACCTCCGGCGTGCGCGCGCCGCCGCCCTCTCGATCGTCCCCACGACGACCGGCGCGGCCAAGGCCGTCGGCCTCGTCCTGCCCGAACTCGCGGGCCGGCTGGACGGCTACGCGCTCCGCGTGCCCGTCCCGGACGGCTCCCTCACGGACCTCACGGCGATCCTCTCGCGCGAGACGACGGTGGACGAGATCAACGCGGCCTTCCGCGCCGCGGCGGCCGGCCCCTTGAAGGGCCTGCTCCAGTTCTCCGAGGACGAGATCGTCTCGACCGACATCGTCCACAACGCGCACTCGTGCATCTTCGACTCGCCGCTGACGATGGCCCAGGGCACGCTCGTCAAGGTCGTCGGCTGGTACGACAACGAGTGGGGCTATGCCAGCCGGACGGTCGACCTCGTGCGCCTGCTGATGGCGTAAATCGGGAGGCGGGATGAGGAATAGGGGATGGGCAGAGCGCTCGTCCGATGCGTCTGCTCATCCCGCATCCCAAGTCCGGGTTCATCCGGCCATCCTGCATCCCATGACGTCCCTCTCCGACCTCGACCTCGCCGGCCGCCGCGTGCTCGTCCGCGTGGACTTCAACGTCCCGATGGACGACGCCAGCGAGATCACCGACGACACGCGCATCCGCGCCGCGGTCCCGACCATCGAGGCCATCCTCGCCGCCAGCGGGCGGCCCGTCCTGATGTCGCACCTCGGCCGGCCCAAGGGCGCGCCCGAGGCGAAATACTCGCTCGGGCCGGTCGCCGAGCATCTCCGGACGCTCCTTGACGCGCCGGTCGTGTTCTGCGACGAGACGGTCGGCGAGGCGGCCGAGGCGTGCGTCGCCGGTGCCCCGGCGGGCTCTGTCGTACTGCTCGAAAACACGCGCTTCCTGCCCGGAGAGACCGAGAACGACCCGGCTCTCGCGGACCAGATGGCGCGCCTCGGCGACGTGTTCGTGTCCGACGCTTTCGGGTCGGTCCACCGCGCGCACGCCTCGACGGAGGGCGTCGCGCACCGGCTGCCGCACGCGGCGGGCCTGCTCCTCGCCCGCGAGGTCGAGTTCCTCACGAAGGCGCTCGACGCGCCCGAGCGGCCGTTCGTGGCCGTCCTCGGCGGGGCCAAGGTGTCGGACAAGATCGGCGTCATCGAGGCGCTCGCGCCCACCGTGGACCAGCTGCTGATCGGCGGCGCGATGGCCTACACGTTCCTCAAGGCGCAGGGCCACAACGTCGGCACCTCAAAGACGGAGGACGACCGGCTGGACGTGGCGAAAGACCTGCTCGGCCGCTTCGGCGACAAACTCGTCCTCCCGACCGACCACGTCACGGCCGACCGCTTCGCCGCCGACGCCGACGTGCAGACGGAGGTCGGCGACATCACCGACGGACGGATGGGCCTGGACGTCGGCCCCGAGACGCAGGCGCGCTACGCCGCAGTCGTCCGCGGCGCGAAGACGGTCGTGTGGAACGGCCCGATGGGCGTCTTCGAGATGGAGCCGTTCGCAGCCGGCACGCTCGCCGTGGCGCACGCCATGGCCGAGGCGACCAACGCCGGCGCGCTGACGGTCGTCGGCGGAGGCGACTCGGTGGCGGCCATCGAACAGGCCGGCCTCGCCGATGCGGTCACGCACGTCTCGACCGGCGGCGGCGCGATGCTGGAGTTCATGGAGGGCCAGACGCTGCCCGGCCTCGCCGCGCTCGACGCGTAGCCGTTCATGCCGGACCGCCTCCGCGACCTCGTCGACACGGCCTTCCTGCTGAGCGTCGGCACGACGGCCCTCCGGGTCGCGGTGACGCTCGGGCTGGCGCTCGCCGTGCTCGCCGTCGTGACGCGCGTCAAGCGGCGGTGGGTGGCGCGCGCCGAGGCGAGCACCGGCCATCCGGCGCACCGCGCGCGCGTGCTGACCCTCGCGGGCCTGCTCGGGTCCGTCGCGCGGTACGTCGTCTGGAGCGTCGCCACGGTGACCGTGCTGTCGGACGTCGGGTTCGAGATCGGCCCGCTGCTCGCCTCGGCGGGCATCGCCGGCCTCGCCATCGGGTTCGGCGCACAGACGCTCGTCAAGGACGTCATCTCGGGCTTCTTCCTGCTGTTCGACAACACGATCGGCCACGGCGACCTCATCACGCTCAACGGGCAGACGGCGACGGTCGAATACGTCGGCCTGCGGCTCATCAAGGCGCGCAAGTTCGACGGCGAGCTGCTGATGATCCCGGCCGGCGAGGTCCGCGTGTTCGGAAACAAGTCGCTCGGCTTCGCCCGCGTGATCGTGGACGTCGCGCTGAGCTACGAGCAAAACGTCGGCGAGGCGCTGCGGGCGCTCGAAGAGGTCGCCGAGGAGTGGGCCGCGACGGACGCCGCGAAGGCCGTCCTGCTCGACGAGAGGCCCGAGGTGCAGGGCGTCGTCGCCCTCGCGGACTCGTCCGTGCAGGCGCGCATCCTGGCGAAGGTGCGCCCCGACGCACAGTTCGCGGCCGAGCGCGACCTCCGGAGGCGCGTCAAGGACCGCTTCGACGAGCGCGGCCTGACGCTCCCGTTCCCGTCGCGGACGGTGTACGTGCGCGCCGAGCCCGGCGCGCCGACCGTGCCGCCCGCCGCCGGGGGCGCGTGACTACGCGGGCGGCGCGGGCACGCCGGGCGCCGCGACGTGGGCGAGCATCCGGTGCAGCAGGTCCGCCCGGGAGCACACGGCCGGGGCGATGACCACGACGCGGGCGCCCGTCTCGGCGTTCTGGAGGAGCGCGGCGCAGGGGTAGCGCTCGCGGCGCGGGCCGGTGATCTGCTGCTCGTCGCGCTCCGTAAACGCGAGCGGCGTGAACGACCACGGCTTGCGGACCGTCCAGTCCGTGTAGACGACCTCGACGCGCTGGTCCGCGTCGACGACGTTGCCCTCGACGTCGAAGACGCCCGTGCAGGGCGTCTCGAAGCCGAACAGGCCAAGGCCGTGCTCCCACGCGGCGAAGAGCGGGCCGTCGCCCCAGTAGACCGTCCCGCGGTGGGTCGGGTGCGCGAGGGCCTCCTTGGTGCGCGGGTCCACGTCCACCCAGCGGCCGCCCTGCCAGTCCTTCCACCAGAACATGCCGGCCTGACCGCCCATCTGCGCGCCGCCGTGGTAGTTGTCGGTGATGTCGATGTGCGGGAAGCGTGGGCCGAGCAGCAGCAGGGACCCGCCACGGTCGAGAAACGCGTCGATCATCTTGGGAACGCTGGCTCCGCGCTTGGTCCGCAGCGGAAGCTCGTTGCCGACGATCACGAGCAGGTCGCCGGGGCCGTCGAGCGTGCCGATCTCGCGGGCGGCGACGTGGCGCATCCGGCCGAAGAACGAGACGGCCGAGCGGACGAACGCCTGGAGGACGTCGGCGAAGAGGCGCGGCTCGTCCATCAGGAGCGGCTGCGCGACGGCGACGGGCGGCGGGAGGGGCGGCATCGCGAAGTCGCCGGTCCACGAGCGGCGCTGGGCGAAGCCGACCTCGACCGTGTGGTGCGCGCCGGGCGTGAGCGCGAATCGAAGCAGAGTGCTCGCGCCGTCCTCCTCGCGCTCGGGCTCGACCTCCACGCCGTCCAGCGTGACGATGTCCACGGCCTCGCTCGGCGGGACGCGCAGTTCGAACGCCGCGGCGCGCGTGCCGGCGATCTCGACGCGGTAGCCGTCGGCGGACTGGTCCAGGGTGAGGCGGCCCTGGAAGAGGTCGATCTCGGCGGACCAGCCGGTCCACGCGCGCGGGACGGCCGGGGCGAGGCGCAGCGTCCGCTCGCCGGCGGCGGGAATGCTCAGGCCGACGAGCCCGTACAGGACCGCGTCCAGCATCGCCCCCGAGCCCGTGATGAACGCGTGCCCGACGACGTCGTCCTGCGAGCCGTCGTCGGGGTTGAGGTACTCCTCGCACAGCCCCGGCAGGACCGGCATCGCGAACGTGTCGACGATCTTGCCGAGCACGTGGAGCCCGCCCTCGGCGTCGAAGTTGAGAAAGCGCGCCTTGGCCTCGTGCGCCATCCACCACGGCCAGACCTTGCCGTTGTGGTCGTTGTCGGCGTGGAGGTAGTGCATCGGGAGGTCCGTCGTGACGGTCCCGAACGCGCGCCACGAGCGCTCGCGGATCGCCCCGAGCGCGCGGTAGCGCTCGTTGCGGCTCGCCACGCGCTCGACGAGGGCGATGGCGTTGTCGGCGAGGAACAGCGCCGTGTCCGGCACGCCCCACTGGACGGCGTTGTTGAAGTAGCCCGCCTCGTTCCAGAACGCCTCGTGGATGCCGGTGCGCGAGCGCTCCGAGAGCGTCCGGTAGCGGTCGGCGTCGGCCGTGCGGCCGAGGGCGTCGCAGATGTGCGCCATCCGCCGGAGGGCGGCGTAGTAGAGGACGTTCGAGTAGAGCGTCCGCTGGCCCTCGGGCAGGCGCAGGAACCGGCTGTGGTCCATCCACTCGGTCACGTCCACGACGAGGCCGTCGTCGTCGGCGTCGCGGCTCACCCACAGCTCGACCCACGGCTCGAAGGCGGCGACCATGCGGGCGAGCCACGCCGTGTCGCCGGTGTGCTTGTAGACGCGCCAGACGAGCTTGAGGACCCACCCGAGGCTCTCGGCCGAGCCGCCCTGGCTCGTGTCCGACGACACCTTGAGCCCGGCGGGGTCGTGCGCGGTGTAGCGGTCCGCCTCGTAGTCCAGCGTCTCGTGGACGGCCTCGTAAAGGTTCGCGGCGAGGCCGCCGGGGCCGAAGCCGGACCCGAAGTCGCGGCTCCAGACGTCGCGCCAGCGGAAGATGTCGCACACCATCTTGCCGCCGGGCTCGGGCGTGCCGTCGGAGCCGGCGGGCTTCCAGTCGTAGCCCAGCTGCATGTGGGCCTTGGCGAAGTCGACGGCGAGGTCGAGGGCCGCGTCGGGCGTTCGGAGGCGGAGGCCGCGCTCGCGCGTGCGGGCGGCCCAGGCGTCGGCAAGGGCGAACGGGTCCGTGCAGGTGGCGACGGCGTCGGCATCGCCGAGGACGAACGCGGCGCGCTCGCCGGGCGCGAGGCGGACGGCGAGGCGCGCGCCGGGGGCCGCGACGGGAGCCGCGGCGAACCCGGCGGGCGTCCACACGGCCGCGACACCGGGCGTCTCGCCGGGCTCGCCGGCGGCGAGGTCCAGCGCCCACTCGGCCGCAGAGCCCCACGCCGACGCCTCGACGAGGACGACGGTCAGCAGCGCGTCCGGCTGCGCGGCGTACGTGATCGTCGCGCAGTCGGGAAGCGTGTAGGCCGTCTGCCCGGGCCGCACGAACGTGTCGACGGCCTGCTGGTCCACCGCCATCCCGTCGACGCTCAGGTGGAAGCCGGCGACCGGGCCGGCGAAGACGAACTCGGCGCTCCCGGCGCGGACGCGCGCGATGAGCCGTCCGTTGCCGACGATGGTTTCGACGTTCTGTCCGGGGAACGAGTAGCCGTCCATGGTGCCGCGCGCGGGTCCTGAGGAATCGCCGAAGGTAAGCGCTTACACGCCCCGGACCCGGCGCTGCAGCCTATGCAGTCTGTGCGAGATAGCTCCGGTAGCGGCGGTCCGCCTCGTCCCAGTTCACGAC
>JANPJI010000060.1:0-2739 GCA_031425425.1 Rubricoccaceae bacterium | reverse complement strand
TCCGCGCCGTCGAGGGCGGTGTAGACGAGCGGCGGCGTGCTCTCCTCCCGCTCGTACATCCGGATGTGCCGCGGGACCGTCGGGCGCGCCGCGGGCGGCACGACGAATGTGCCCTGCCCGGCCGCGAGATCGAAGGTCTGGTCCGGGCCGCCCGGAAGGCCTGGCGGAAGGCCGAGGCGGCCCGGCCGGGGCGTCCACGTGAGCGCGACCCGCTCGCCGGGAAGGGCCACGGATGGGCGCGCGGTGAGTCCGTCGAGAGGCGCGACGCGCCCGGCGTCGATCTGCGTCCGGGCGGCGAGGCCGGCGGCGGGGCCGAGTTCGAGGCCCACGGCGAGGTCGGTCGCCCCGGCCGGTAGCGGCGGCGTGCCCGGAGCCGAGGCGTAGAGCGCGAAGAACGTCGTGTCGGCCCGGAAACGCGGCCCAAACTTGTCGAACCCCTGCGAAACGTGGAGGACGACCGAGGCGACGGCGCGGTCCGCGCACGCCTCGGCGGGCCGAGCGAGCGTCGCATCGCACGCATCGCCGACGGGGACAGCGGCGACGGTTCGGGCACCGCGCGACCGCTGTCGGACGAACAGCCGGGCGGGCTGCCAGAGCGCGAGGCCCGGCTCGGTGAGGTGCTCAGGGTGGTATCCGGGGTCGGCCGCGAGGCGGAACGCGTCCATCGCCGAGATCCCGACGGCCTGGTGCTGGCCGTGCTGCGCGTTCGGCCACGCCGTGAGCGTGTCGTGGTTGGTAAAGATGACGTCCGGCCGGTACGTGCGGATCTGGCGGACGAGCGCCTCGGTGACGGCCGCACGCCCCGCCTCGGCCCCGATGCGTGGGGCGGCGGTGTCCCAGAAGCCGGTCCGCGGGCGGCTCCACTCGTCGAACGCCTCGGCCGCGTGCTTCGAGAAGCCGAAGTCGTAGAAGTTGAGGAAGAGGACGTGCGAGCCGAGCACGCGCGCCGCGGCCTCGGTCTCGGCCGTTCGGATGGCCCCGAGGCGCTCGTAGAGGTCCGGCCCGGCCTCGTTCTGGCCGCCTTGGCCGCGCGTGTAGATCACCGACACGGCGACGGCGTCCTGGTGTCCACGGGTGTAGGCGAGCGTCAGGCCGTCCTCGTCGTGGGGGTGCGCCGCGAGGTTCATCACGACGTGCGGGCGCGCCGCGGCGGGCGCCGCCGGGGCGGGGCGCGTCTGGGCCAGAGCGGGCCATGCGGCGAGGCCGACGAGGGCCGCCGCGGCGAGGCGGGACGCCGTGCGGAGGGGCATTCGGGCGGTGCGGTGTGTCCGGAAAGGTACAGGACCCCCGCGCCGCGCCGCGGTTCTCAGATCCCGACGCGGAGCGTCAGCGTCGGCGCGTCGCGGCGCGCGTCGTAGCCCGGCACGAGAGCGACAGGCCGCGCCGGCGCGCGGTTGCCGTTGGACCGGGCACGGCGCGCCCACCGCGCGTTGCCGGGGATCGTCGCGAGGTCGTACACGGTCCCCACGGCGAGCCCGATCGCCAGAACGGCGCCAGCGGCCGCGAATCCCGCCCCCGCCGCATCGCCCGACGCGCAGTCGGGCGCGGACAGCGTGCAGGGGACCGCGGAAGCGAGCGAGACCAGAACGAGGGTGCCGCCCGCAAGCACCCCGGCCAGCTTGGGCACCAGCCCGCGCGTGACGGTAGTCCCTGCGCCGAGCGAGAGGTTGCCCGCCGACGGCCCGATCAGAACGCCAGCCGCCATCAGCACCCCGCCGGCGTCGAGCAGGTACGAGTCCGACGTAGCCGGGTCCAGCGTCGCCGCGACGTACCGGTCGATGAGGTACCCCGCGCCGACGAGCGTTCCGGTCGCAGCGGCTGAGTAGAGGTACGCCCGCACGGCGGATGTCTGCGGAGGCTGGAAGTCGCCGTCCATCGGGACCGAGAACGGCGGGAGCGCGCGGAGGCTGTCGCGGGGGGCCTGGGCTGCCGCCAGCGCAGGAGCGAGGAGGAGAAGGGCAACGAGGCGCATCGGGGGGGCGAGCGTGGGGCAGGCAACGTACCCGCCCTGTGTGCGGCCTCGCCTGATGTGGACGCACTACCCGCGCCGGGGCGCGGACGCGTGTGAACGTCGTGGCGCGGGGCGGATGGCGTCGCTGGGCGGCGAGGCGAGGGCACAGCAAGCCGTGCCCCTACGGACGCTCGGGTCGGGCCGATATTCCCAAACCCCAAACCCCAAACCCCTCATGCCGTTCTCCGACGCCGACCTCGACTTTCTCTTCACGCTCCTCCGCACGCCGTCGCCGACCGGCTTCGAGGCGGCGGGGCAGCGCGTGTGGGCCGCGCACGTCCGGGGCCACGCGGACCGCGTCGAGGCGGACGCCTACGGCAACGCGTGGGCCACGCGCGACGGGGTGGGCGGCGCGGCGGGCACCGGCCCGCGCGTGATGCTCGAAGCGCACGCCGACGAGATCGGGTTCGCCGTGAAGCACGTCACCGACGACGGCTTCCTGCGCGTGGACCGAATCGGGGGCACGGACCACGCCATCGCGCGGGCGCGGCGCGTCGTGTTCGAGGGCGCGAACGGGCCGGTGCCGGGCGTCCTCGGCAACACGGCGATCCACCTCCGCGACCGCGACGATGATAAGCTCCCCAAGGTAGAAGACCTGTTCGTCGACGTCGGCGCGTCGGACAAGGCGGGCGTGGCGGCGCTCGGCCTGCGGGTCGGGCATCCGGGCGTGTATGCGGACGCGGCCGAGCGTGTCGGCGAGACGCGCGTCGCGGGGCGGGCGCTGGACA
>JANPJI010000059.1:0-4590 GCA_031425425.1 Rubricoccaceae bacterium | reverse complement strand
CGGAGCGGGCCGGGATCGTGCGCCGCGAGGCGGACCTGAACCGCCAGAAGGAGCTCTACGCATTCCAGATCGAGGAGATCGACAAGACGGACCCGCGCGTCGGCGAGGCGGACGACCTCGAAGCGGAGCGGCGCATCCTCGAAAACGCCGAGCGCCTGTACGAGGCGACGGCCGAGCTGTACGCCCAGATCTCGGAGTCCGACGACGCACTCTACGACCGGCTCGTGGTGGTCCGGAACCAGCTCCAGGACCTCGCTCGCATCGACGCGACGTTCGAGGAGACGCTCGCAGATGTCCGAACGGCCGAGATCGTCCTCAAGGAGGCGACGCAGTTCCTGCAGGACTACAACGCGCGCATCGAGTTCAACCCGGAGCGGCTGGACGAAATCCGCGAGCGCCTCGGCGAGCTGGACTACCTCGCGCGCAAGTACGGCGGGACGGTGGAGGCGGTCCTCGCGCACCGCGAGGAGATCGGCGCGACGTACGCGCTCGCGCAGGATGTCGAGGGCGCGATCGCGCGGCTGGACGCCCAGATCGCCGTGGCGACCGAGGCGCTCTCGACGGCGGCCTACCGGCTCTCACAGAAGCGCCACGAGGTCTCGGAGCGCGTCGAGGCCATGATCGCCGTCGAACTGGCGACGCTCGGGATGCCGCACGCGCGCTTCGAGGTCGTGTTCGGTCTCCAGGAGGACCCCGCCGGGTGGATCGCCTTCCCCGAGGGCAACCGGGCGCGCCGCGTCGTCGCGTTCCCGGCCGGAGCGGACCTCGTCGAGTTCTACATCTCGGCCAACCTTGGGGAGAAGCCCAAGCCGCTCGCTCGCGTGGCGTCCGGCGGCGAGGTGTCGCGGATCATGCTCGCACTCAAGGCGATCCTCGCCAAGTCCGAGCGCCTCCCGATCCTCGTCTTCGACGAGATCGACACGGGGATCTCGGGGGCCATCGCGCGGCGCGCGGGCGAGTCCATGCACCGCCTCGCGCAGTACCACCAGATCATCGCGATCACGCACCTCCCGCAGATCGCCTCGCTCGGCGACGTCCACTTCTCGGTCGAGAAGTACGTCGAGGACGGGCGGACGAAGACGCGCATCCGGCGCCTTGACGAGGACGAGCGGGCGGAGGCCGTCGCGGCGCTCCTCTCGGGCGACGACCCGTCGGAGGCCGCGCTCCAGAGCGCCCGCGAACTCATCGAGGGCGGGCGGATCAGCGAGTAGACGGACGTGCGCCGGCCGCCCACGCGCGGATCGCCTCGGGGTCGTAGACGGCCGCGCCCGGCCGCCGCGCGGCCGCGAGCGCGACGAGACAGGCGGCCACGTCGTCCGCAGCCGTCGGGCGCAGGTTCTTGAGCGGGCCGACGAGGAGGGGCCGGAGCACGCCCAGCACGGCTTCGGCGACCTGCTCGCCCGTCCGCGCCTCGGCGCGGTCGCCGGTGAGCAGAGACGGCCGGACGATCTGGACCGCCTCGAAGCCGGCCCCGCGGACGGCCGCCTCGGCTTCGCCTTTGACGCGGTTGTAGAAGATGCGGCTGCCGGCGTCGGCCCCCATCGAACTCACGAGGAGCATCTGCGTCGCGCCGCCGGCGCGGGCGAGGCGCGCCGCCGCGGCCGGGATCTCCAGGTCGACGCGCCGGAAGGCGTCCTGGGAGCCGGCCTGCCGGATCGTCGTTCCGAGCGCACAGAACACGTCGTCACACGCCCACAGGGACGCGTCGAGGTCGTCGAGTCGGTCGAAGTCGACGACGTGCGCCTCGTGCCGCGCCGAGGCGCGGGCGACGGGCCGGCGGTCCAGGGTGACGACCCGGCTCCAGCGAGCGTCGGCAGCGAGGCGGGCGAGCGTGTGACGGCCCACGAGGCCGGTCGCGCCGAGGAGGAGGGCGGTGGGCAAACGGGTGGGGTGGAGGCAGGGCTGGGTGCCCAGGGTGACCGGTCCCGTGCCGCCGGCCAGCGGCGTCACCCGGAAGAGCCCCGTGTTCCGACCATGGCTGAGCCCGATGGGCGACGCCACCCAACCTACGGGCGGGCGGACGCCCGCTTGCACGCCGCCGGCCTTCTCCGTTCTACGAGCCACGGCGAGACGGCCGAACGGAAGGGCATCGCGTTCGCCCTCCCGATGAGCTCTGCCGAGGCATACCTTGGGCTATCTGAAAGCGTTCAGAGTCCGGAATGGCGCTCATCCTCCCGCTGCACGTGCGTCGCGTCTCGTCCGCCTGCTTCGTCGTTTCCGGGCTCGCCGTGGCGCTGTTCGCAGGGGCGGCCTCGGCGCAGCCGGCCGAACCTCCGGCCGTGCGAGCGGCCGTCGCCCACCTCCAGGCCCGCCTCGGCGCTGCACGCACGTCTGGCGCTCCCGCTCTGGCTGTGACCGGCGTGAGCCGCAGCGGCCGGTCCGGCCAGACCTACGTCTACGTGCGGCCCGCCGTGGACGGCGTCGAGGTGGCGGACGATCCAGCCGTCGTGGTCGTGGACGCCTCGGGGACGGTCGTCTATGAGCGGGGAGACATCGCTGGTGGGGAGGTCGAGGCCGGCACGGCAGCGCTCGGCCCGGCCGATGCGGCGACGCGCGCCGCGACGGGCCTTCCCGTCTCGGGGATCGTCGCCGGCGTGCGCCGCGGCGGTCGCTCCGGCGAGGTGCTGCTGTCGGCGTCCGGGCTCGGCGGCGGATCGTCGGCCCGGCTTGTGTACCACCGGACGCGAGGGGGGCGGCTCCGGCTCGCGTACGAGGTCGCGCTGTACCCTGCGGACCCGGCCGCGTGGGTGATCGTCCGGATCGACGCTGCGACCGGAGCGGAACTCTGGCGCCACCGCCTCGCCATCCCCGAGCCCGCCGACGCACCGTCGGGGCGCGTCCCTGCCCCTGTGCGACCCGCACCCGCCCGCGAGTTCGCCCGCCGCGGCGTGCCCGACGGGGCGTCGTACCTCGTCTACCCGGCACCGCTGATGTCGCCGGACGGCGCTGCGGTGGGGCCTCCGGCCGACGGGCGGACGGCCGTGCTATCCCCCGCCGACCCGTCGGCGTCCCCGTTCGGCTGGCACGACGTCGACGGGCAGGCCGGACCCGAGTTCACCACGACGCGTGGCAACAACGCGCACGCATTCCCGGACCGCAACGCCGACGGGGTCCCCGACCCGACAGGCGTGCCCGACGGAGGGGCTGCCCTCGCCTTCGCCTCCCCGCTCGACCTTGCGGCGGACCCTGCGGCGTACACGGCTGCCGCGACGACGAATGCGTTCTACTGGGTAAATGTCGCCCATGACGTCCTGTACGCGTACGGGTTCAACGAGGACGCTGGCAACTTCCAGGCGAACCAGTACGGCCGAGGCGGGGCCGGGGGCGACCCGGTATCGGTCTACGTGCAGCACAGCTCCGGCACCAACAACGCCCTGATGTCGGTCCGCACAGACGGCTACAGCCCCGGCATGGTACTGTACGAGTGGACCGGTACGGCGCCACGACGCGATGTCGCGCTGGACAACTCCATCCTGGTCCACGAGTACGTCCACGGCCTCACTCTCCGTCTCACCGGCGGGCCTGGGACCGTCGGCTGTCTCCGCAACGGCGAGCAGATGGGCGAGGGCTGGAGCGACTGGTATGCCCTCATGCTCACGATGGCACCGGGCGACTCGCGGGCGCTGGCGCGCGCGTTCGGCACGTACGCCACAGGCGGGGCCGGCCTCCGGCCAGTCCCCTACGCCACCGACCCGGGCGTCAACGACTACACCTACGGCCACACAGCGACGCGCGCGCTGCGGGTCCCGCACGGTACCGGGTTCGTCTGGGCGACGGCCCTTTGGGAACTCACGTGGGACCTCATCGACGCCTACGGCTTCGACGCGGACCTCACCCGCGCCGACGGGCCGGCGGGCAACCAGATCGCGCTGAGCCTCGTCACCGAGGCGCTCCGGCTCCAGCCGTGCTCGCCGGGCTTCGTCGGCGCCCGCGACGCGATCCTCGCGGCCGACCGCCTCCTGTACCGAGGCGAGCACCTCGACCTCCTGTGGGCCGCCTTCGCCCGGCGCGGGCTCGGCGCGAGCGCCGACGAGGGCTCCACCGGCACCCACAGCGACAACGCCGAGGCCTTCGACCTCCCGGTCGTGGGCCCGTCCGAAACCGCGCCCCCCGCCCCCGTGACGGACCTCGCGGTCTATCAGCCGTCGGGGCCGCAGTCGGTCTGGCTCACGTTCACGGCGACGGGAGACGATGGGGCAGTCGGGACGGCGCAGGGGTACGACATCCGGTACGCTCTTCAGCCCATTCTCACCGACGAGGACTTCGACCGCGCTGCGCGGTTTGCCGGGCGTACCCCGCCGGTCCAGTCGGCCGGGACGCGCGAGGTCGTGACCGTGGACGGCCTGCGCACTCGTACGACGTACCACTTCGCTCTGCGCGTGCTGGACGACCAGCTCAATGCGTCGGCGGTCTCCAACTCCGTCCCTGCCACGACCCAGCTCGGGCCATCTGCGTCCATCAATGCGCTGTCGGCGGAGCCGCGGGTCCTCGAGGTCTCGGGCGACTCCAGCGGGGCCGCTCCCCAGCCGATCCGCGTTCGAAATGCCGACCTGTCGCTGCCCGCCAGCGTCGCCATCACCGCCGAGCGGA
>JANPJI010000058.1:0-3622 GCA_031425425.1 Rubricoccaceae bacterium | reverse complement strand
CGGCCGTGGCGGTTCCCTGGAACCGGGCCGCGGGGAGCTGCCACTCGAAACGGCGATGGGGGAGAGGGCGGTGCCCCTCGCGCGAGACGGCCGCCGTGAGCCCGCCGTCGCCCTCGAACACGTCGATGCGGAGCCGGAGCGAGTCGCCGGACTCGTGGGCGTAGGAGATGCCGTCGTCAAAGTAGAACCGCGACGTGCCCGTGCCGGGGGCGGTCCGCAGGCGGAGCGTCACAGGCTCGAAAGCGTCGGTGTGCGGCATCGGCGGGTCCAGGGCGACGACGTGGCCGCCGCGGACGAAGAGCGGGAGCGTGTCGAGCGGGGCGTCCACGACGCGCGATTCGCCGCCGGCGATGGCCTCGGCGGTCCAGAAGTCGGTCCACCCGCCGTCGACGTCGGGGAAGTAGACCTCGCGCTGTGTGGCCCCTTCCTCCACGACCGGCGCGGCCATGAGCGTGGGGCCGAGGTACGTCTGCGTGTCGCAGCCGTGGTGCGTGTGCGGGTCGGCGGGGTGTTCGAGGAAGAGCGCACGCATGGGCGGCTCGGCCGTTACGGTGCAGTCCGCGAAGGCCGAGTAGAGCGTCGGCAGGAGCTCGTAGCGGAGGCGGATGGCGGTCCGGCAGACGGCTTCGGTTTCCGGCCCGAAGCTCCACGGCTCCTGCGCCTCGGTCTCCTCGTGCGAGTAGTGGGTCCGCATGAACGGGTAGAGCACCCCGGCCTGCATCCACCGCGCGAAGAGCTCGGGCGTGGGGCGGCCGGCGAAGCCGCCGATGTCGGGGCCGCAGTACGCGAGCCCGCTCGCGGAGAGGCTCAGGCACATCCGGATCGAGAGCACGAGGTGCTCCCACGTCGAGACGTTGTCGCCGGTCCACGCCGCGGCGTAGCGCTGGGAGCCCGAGAAGCAGGCCCGCGTGAGCAGGAACGGGCGCTCGTCGGGACGCTCCGTGCGGAGCCCCTCGAAGGTGGCGCGGGCCATCAGGAGGCCGTACACATTGTGCGCCTCGCGGTGGTCGGTCGGACCCGTCCGCCCACCGGAGGCGGCGGTGCGGTCGCCATACGCGAACCGGACCTCGTCGGGGAAGTCCCGGCCACCCAGGATAGCCGGCTCGTTCATGTCGTTCCAGAAGCCCGTCACGCCGGAGTCGAGGTAGCGCCGGTGCTGCTCGGCCCACCACGTCCGGGCGTGCGGCTTCGAGAAGTCGGGCCAGTGGACGTCGCCGGGCCAGACGGTATCGGTGAAGTCGGTCCCGTCGGGGTTCTCGCAGAAGACGCCCTCTGCGGTGCCGCTCTGGTAGGCGAAGTACTCAGGGTCCACCTTCACGCCGGGGTCCACGATGACGACCGAGCGGACGCCGATCGCGGCGAGATCCTCGTTGAGGGCGACGGGGTCCGGGTAGGCGTCGGGGCTCCACGTGAAGACGCGGTAGCCGTCCATGTGCCCGATGTCCAGGTGGAGGCAGTCGAGCGGGATGTCGCGGCGGCGGAACTCGTGGGCGACCCAGCGGGCGTATCCGTCGTCGTGGTAGTTCCAGCGGCTCTGGTGGTAGCCGAGGCTCCAGCGGGCGGGCATCGGCTTGTGGCCGGTGAGGTCGCAGTAGCGCCGGAGCGGGCCCTTGAGGTCGGCCCCTTCTTCGGGGGCGAACACGTAGTAGCGCAGCTCGCCGTCGACGTTTCCGAACGTCCAGTCGTCTCCGCCGGATGCGCCGAGGTCCATCGTGCCGCGGTACGTGTTGTCGACGAAGACGCCGCCGCCGGTCCACTCGGGCCCGCCGCCGCCGGCCGGGACGGCCGGGGCGAGGGTGAGCGCGAACGGAATCGACTTGTAGATCGGGTCCTGCTCGGGGGCATAGGCGTACGTGTCGGCGTTCCAGAACGTGAGGAGGCGGCCGCGGCGGTCCAGTTCGAACGTCTTGTCGCCCAGCCCGAAGAAGCGGGCGTCGGCGTCGAGGGCCTTCCAGCAGCGGACCTCGGTCTGGCCCTCTTCGTTGGTCGCCCAGCCGGCCCCGGCGGTGTCGGCGAGGATGGCACGCCCGTCGAGCGTCTCGAAGCGGAGCCGGCACGGGCTGCGGTGTACGACGAGGCGCATCCGGTCGGTCTGGACGACGAGCGCGTCGGGGGTCTCGGCGACGGCGAGCGTTCCGTAGTCCCACGACGTCTCCGAATCTATGGCATACGAGAATGGGGTTTGCTCGGCGTCGGCCCCGTGTCCGGCGAGGCGGAAGTCCCCGGTCGGAGCGAGGCGGACCCGGGCGACGTCGGGGGCGAGAAGGGTGACGGCGAGCCTCGGGCCGCCGCAGTCCAGCACGAGCGTGTTCCCTCTCACCTCAAACCTGACGACGGTGCCCAGCAGCGTGAACCGGTCGTCCGGGAGAGTAGCGAAGGTGCGGGGCGGGGCCGGCGGGGACGACGCGTACGTGCTCATCGGACGGAAGACGGGCTGAATGGGATGAAAGCGCTTACCCGCGGATGATACCGCGCCGCACGGACGGGCAGCAAGCCGGAGGGGCGCGTGTCGCGCCAGGACGCGGACTCGGGTCCCTAGCGTATACCTGGCCACGTGGAGCGATCTTCCTGTCTCCCAACAGGATCCCGCCATCCGCGTGAGCACGGCGTCAGCGCTGCAGCGCGATGCGAGGGCCGCCCACGAAAAACCCCGACCGGCACAGTACTGTACCGGTCGGGGCGGAATCGGGTGGGCTTCGCCGGTTGTCGTCCCCCCGGACAGATCGCCTGGCGTGGCCTCACTCGTTGCTCGAACGATAGGGACCGGAGAGCACACTGTCAAGAGGATGCGCGTGCCTATCGAAGAAACAGGCGAATCCCGACGGGATGCCGGATCGTTCAGAGGGCTCTCCCGTCCTTTTCCTCCGCACATGCGCGTCCGTTCGCTCGAAAACCGCTCGTTTCTGCTCCTGGTGGTCCTCGTCACGCTGGGGTTCCTGTGGACGCTTCACGGCTTCGTGCTTCCCGTTTTCTGGGCCGTCGTCCTGTCGATCCTCTTCACGCCCCTGTTCAACCGTCTGAAGGCGATGCTTCGGGGCCGCGGAGCACTGGCGTCGCTGCTGACCCTGCTCGCCATCTTCCTGCTGATCGTCGTCCCGATCGTGCTCATCGGCATCGCCGTCACCAACGAGGCGGTCTCTCTGTACGGGCGCGTGGCGTCCGGCGAGATCAACATCACCGAGCAGGTGCAACAGGTCGAGGCGATGCTCCCGAGGCTGACGCGCCGTGCCGAGGCGTACAACATCGACATCGAGCGGGTCCGGACCGGCATCGAGCAAGCGGCGCTCTCGGTAAGCCGCAACCTCGCAGCGCAGTTGCTCACGCTCGGCCAGAGCGCGCTCACGTTCACCCTGCTCCTTGTGGTGACGTTCTACACGCTGTTCTTCTTCCTCAAAGACGGCGAGCGCCTCGTGAACCACCTCGTCCGTGCGCTTCCGCTGGGCGACACGCGCGAGCGCCGCTTGTTTTCCCGCTTCGCCGAGGTGACCCGGGCCACGGTCAAGGGCACGTTCGTAGTGGCCATCGTGCAGGGGGCCATCGGCGGCGCGGCGTTCGCATTTCTCGGGCTGGGGTCGCCGCTGCTGTGGGGCGTCACGATGGGGCTGATGTCGCTGCTGCCGGC
>JANPJI010000057.1:0-3036 GCA_031425425.1 Rubricoccaceae bacterium | reverse complement strand
CGGCCCATCTCGTTCTCCTCGCGCGCTTCGAGGCCCTTGGCCGCGATCTGGTCCGTGATGACGACGCACGCGCCCGAGTCCACGCAGAGCCGGCGGAGGACCTCCTGGAACACGATCTGGTCCGCCTGGAGCGCCTCGGCGGAGGGCGTCGCGGTCGGGTCGCCGGAGAGAGCCCTCGCGGCCTCGACGGTCGTGCGGTGCTTGCGGCCGAAGTACATCGCCCACGAGTCGAGCGCGAAGCAGCCGTAGCCCTGCTCTGCCCTGCCCTCGCCGAGCGCCCAGTCGACGAACGGGAGCAACTCGTCGGGGTGTTCGATCTCGATGGCGTCGAACGCGGAGCCGTCTGAGCCAGGCAGCAGGCGCGCTTTGCGCTCGGTGTCGAAGTAGCACAGGCGGCCGAGGCCCGCGTCGGCGAGCGAGGCGGCGAACCAGCTCTTGCCCGCGCCGGCCGCGCCGCGGATGGCGACGACGAGGCGGCGCTGCTTCGGCCGGCGGCTGAGGGGATGGACGGTCGGGGTCATCGGATCGGGGGGAGTGAGGGCAGGTGAGGAATCAGCCGGTCTTGCGGAGCGGCTCGGGCGCAACGCGGCGCAGGCGCGCCGGCGCGAAGCCGTCGGCGGCGTAGGGTGCCCAGACGGCCGGCAGGCGGCGGTCTAGGCGGCGGACGAGCACGTGCGGCGTCTGCCCGTTGGCGACGTGCCAGAGGTGGCGCTCGGGTGCGTCCGCGGCGTCGTCGGGGTCGAGCGCGTACGGGACGAGCACGGACGGCTGCTCGGGGCGGACGGCGATGGCGCGCGCCTCGGGGCTCGCGAGCGTGCGGAGGTTGATCTGGCCGCGCTCGGAGAAGAGGCTCGTCGCGCCGTCGGCGGCGCTCTCCCACTGCGAGGCGAGAAAGAGGACATCCTCCATGTGGTGGAGCAGGTCCGTTCCGCGGAGGCGGTACACCGTGTCCGCCGCGCCGACAGCGAGGACGGTCGCGTCGCGGCGCAGCAGGCGGTCGTGGTCGCGGAGGGCTCCGTGACCAGGGCTGCCGGCCTCGAACACGACGCGCCGTGTAGCACCCGGCAGACCCGCCACGGGCACGTCGACCGCGAGGTCGAGCGTAAAGTAGGCCGGCCCGTGGCCCGGCCCGGCCGGGACCTCGACCCCGACCTCAGAGCGGACGTGCGCGTCCTCGCGGAGGTACTTGACGAGGTGCCAGGCCAGCTCGTCCTGGACGGCACCGGGGTACGGCGGTTCGACGTGGACCTCGGGTCCGGCAAGGAGTGGCAGCGAGGCGGTGGGAAGAGCGGTGACGCGGTGCATGTGCGGTGCGGCAGGAGAAGAGGGGCGCGCGTGGACGACGCCCTGCACGCGCCCGCGAAGTTGCCAAACGCGCGTGCCATCTGGGTGTCACACGCCCAGAAGGACCCTCGCCGCCGGCCCTACTTTCTGCTCCCGTTCCCCCCGGACCCCATGCGTCGTCTCGCCCTTGCCGGCCTCCTCGTTCTACTCGCCGGCCCTGCTGCGCAGGCGCAGATCGGGTTCAGCGCCTCGAACGGGCGCAACCACCCCGAACTGAACTGGGTCGTCGCGCGGACGGCCCACTTCGAAATCGTCTACCCGGACCGCCTCGCGGGCATCGAGGCGCAGGTCGCGCCCGTCGCCGAGCAGACGCTCGCGGCCGTAGCCGCCAACCTCGGCGTCTCGTCGCCGATCACGTTCGACGACCCGGTCCGGATCTACCTCTCGGACGAGGACGAGATCGCCAACGGGACCGCCTACAACCTCGGCGCGTCCGGCTTCACCACCATCTGGGTCCGCGTCAACGACGCCGCGGACGTGTTCTCGGGCGACGCGCAGTGGCTCCGCAAGGTCGTCGCCCACGAGCTGACGCACCTCATCCACTACCGCGCCGTGCAGTCCAACATCGGCCTGCTGTCGTCCTTCTTCGCGGACCCGCTGCCGCGGGCGTGGACCGAGGGCCTCGCGCAGTACCAGACCGAGCGGTGGGACGCGCAGCGCGGCGACCGCTGGCTCCGGACGGCCGTCTTCGAGGACCGGATCGGCTACGAGGACGGCCAGAGCGCCTGGAACGGCCGCCTGCTCTACGCCGTCGGCAACAGCCAGGTGCGGCACCTCGCCGAGCAGCAGGGCGACTCCACCATCGCCCGCATCCTCGCCCACCGCACGCCGGTCCTGTTCGGCCTCGGCCGCGTCAACGACTTCCAGCGCGCCTTCCGCGCCGTCACCGGCGAGCCGTTCAGCACCTTCCAGGAAGCCTGGCGGCAGCACGTCAACGTGTACTACAACACGGTCGCGGGCCAGATGGAGCGCCTCGACTCGCTGGGCACGAGCCCGCTCGCGCTTCCCGGCCAGGTCGTCTACGACGTCGCCTTCAGTCCGGACACGATGCAGATCGCCGTCGTGGCACTCCCGAGCCTCGCCCGGCCCGTCCGCAGGCTCTACGTCACTGCCAACCCCGGCCGGCGGCGCGCGCGCCGCGACTCGGCGGCCGTGGCGGACTCGCTCGGCGCGGCGCAGGCCGAGCCGCCGGACGAGACGAGCGCCCGCGCCTCGGACGTGCCCGTCCCTCGCGGGCTCCGCATCCTCGCCGAGGGTGCCATCGAAGGGACCATCGCGTGGAGCCCCGACGGCACGCGCATCGCCTACTCCCGCCTCCACCGCGGCACGCACGGCACGCTCGTCAACGACCTCTACGTCGTCGACGTCGCCTCGGGCCGTAAGCGGCGGCTGACGACCGACCGCCGCGCGTCGTCTCCCACGTTTGCCCCCGACGGCCGCCGCCTCGCCTTCGTGGCGGCAGCCAACCCGGACGGGTCAAGCTCGGAGACCGCCAACGTGTTCGTCCTCGACACCGAGACGGGCCAGGAAACGCAGCTCACGCGCTTCACCGGCGTCGTCCAGATCACGTCCGCCCGGTGGAGCCCGGACGGCTCGCAGGTCGCCATCGCCCTGTTCGATACGAGCCGCGACCTTGCCAGGGTCGACGCCGCGACGGGGGCGGTGACCCGCCTCGCTACGGACGCCGGCAAC
>JANPJI010000056.1:0-2175 GCA_031425425.1 Rubricoccaceae bacterium | reverse complement strand
CGACGAGGCGCAACAGCTCGACGTCTACCGCGACGCCATCCGGCAGGCGGCCCCGCACCCGGTCACATTCCGTCTCGTGGACCTCGGCGGGGACAAGGTGCTGCCGCTCTCGCGGCGCGAGGCCAACCCGTTCCTCGGCTGGCGCGGCATCCGGATCCTGCTCGACAAGCCGGACCTGCTCCGCCCGCAGCTCCGCGCCATCCTCCGCGCCGCCGTCGACGCGCCCGACGACGCGCTCCCGAACGTGCTCCTCCCGATGGTGTCCAGCCTCACCGAGGTCCGCGCCTTCAAGGCCGCGCTCCAGGAGGTCTGCGACGGGCTCGACGCTGACGGTACGCCCTACCGCGGTAGCCTGCCTGTCGGGATCATGGTGGAGGTGCCCGCCGTGGCGCTGCTCGCCGACCGCTTCGCGGCCGAGGTCGACTTCTTCTCGATCGGCACCAACGACCTCACCCAGTTCACGCTGGCCGTCGACCGCGGCAACGACCTCGTGGCCGGCCTCTACCACTCCCTCGACCCGGCCGTGCTCGCGCTCGTCGCTCAGACCGTCGCCGCGGCCGACGCGGCCGGCCTGCCCGTGTCGGTCTGCGGCGAGATCGCCGCCGATCCGCTCGTGACGCCGCTGCTCATCGGCCTCGGCGTGGGCGCGCTCAGCGCGTCGCCGTCCGCGCTCGGCTTCGTCAAGTGCGTCATCCGCTCGCTCACGCTCACGGAGGCCCGTGCGCTCGCCGACGAGGCGCTCCTCCAGCCCGACGCCGCCGCGGTACAGCGCCTGCTCGAAACGTTCATCGCGGACCACAACCGCGACATCGCCGCGCTCCTCGGCCTCGGTGCCGACGCGGAGCCCGCCTGACGACGCGCGCAGCGGCCCGAGGCTTCCAGGCCTGCCCCCGCTGGTTCCCATCTGCCACTGGCCACTGCCCCCATCCCCTCCATGCCCGCTCTGATCACCGACGCCGCTCGCCAGGACCCGCAGGACATGCGCGCCGCCGTCCGCGCCTTCCCCGACCACCTCGACGTCGGCTGGACGCGCGCTGCGGCCGTGGACGACCTCGACCGCTTTTTCGAGTCGCCGGGCGAGCCCACTTTCGCCCCGGCGTCGCTCAACGGCGTCGTGCTCGTCGGCATGGGCGGCTCCGCCATCGGCGGCGACCTCGTCCGGACGCTCGTGCAGGCCGAGTCGCCGGTCCCATTCGAGGTCGTCCGCGGCTACACGCTGCCGGCCTACGTGAGCGAGCGGACGCTCGTGATCGCGTCCAGCTACTCGGGCGGCACCGAGGAGACGCTCTCGGCCTACGCTGAGGCCGTCGAGCGCGGCGCGCGCGTCGTCGTGGTCACGTCGGGCGGCGAGATCGCGGACAAGGCGGAGGCCGCGGGCCAGCCGACGATCACGATCCCCGGCGGCCTCCAGCCGCGCGCGGCCCTCGGCTACTCGCTCGGGGCCGTGCTGCGCCTCGCCCGCGCCCTCGGCCTGCTCGCGCTCCCCGACGCCGACTACCACGAGGCGCTCCAGGAGGCCCGCGACCGGTCCACGCTCCACGACCTCGACAGCGACGAGAACCCCGCCCGCGCGCTCTCCGAGTCGTACGTAGAGCGCTTGCCGGTGATTTACACGGCTGCCGGGCTGATGGAGGCGGTCGGGATGCGGTGGCGGACGCAGATCCACGAGAACGCCAAGCACCCGTGCTACGGCAACGTCTTCCCGGAGCTGGACCACAACGAGATCATGGGCTTCGAGGCGGGCCCGCCGGACTTGCTCGGGCGGATGCACGTCGAGGTTCTCCGCGACCGCGACGATCACCCGCAGGTCCAGAAGCGCTACGACGCCACCCGCGCGCTCGTCCAGGGCGATATCCACGGGTGGACGGAGGTCGAGAGCGAGGGCGAGAGCCGACTCGCGCGCGTGCTGTCGCTCATCCAACTCGGCGACGCGGCGAGCTTCTGGCTCGCCATGCGCAAGGGCGTGGACCCCACACCGGTCGAGACGATCCAGTCGCTCAAGAAGACCCTCGTGGGCTGACGAACGGGCTCGCGTGCCACGCGTTCGCTCTCAGACAACCCACCCGCCCGTCCCATGCCCGCACTTCTTCGCCTCGTCGGCCTGCTGCTCGTCGTCATCGGCGGCATCTGGGTGCTGCAGGGCATCAACGTCCTGCCGGGCAGCTTCATGACCGG
>JANPJI010000055.1:0-20743 GCA_031425425.1 Rubricoccaceae bacterium | reverse complement strand
CCGTGGTAGCGCCGCTGCTGGTCCTCGGTGAAGCCGATGCCGCGGATCTGGTACTGGCTCTCCTGGAGGCGGGCGAACGCGGAGAACGGGACGTTTTCGAGGAGCGTCGCCTCCTGGTACGTCGAGCGGTCCTTGACGGCGTCGTAGGCCCGGCGGACCTCCGCGAGCGGCCGGCCAGCGAGCTGTGCCACCCGCGGCAGGTCCGCCTCGTCGAAGTACCGCGGCGTGACCGTCACCGAGAGCGTCGTCTCGTTGTCGACGAGCAGCACACCGTTGCGGTCGAACACGTAGCCCCGCGCCGGGCGGATGATGCGCGTCGCGATGGCGTTTCCGTCGGCCTCGGAGGAGTACTGCTCGCGGTCGAACAGCTGCATCTGGACGAGGCGCGCCGACAGGAACGACAGGACGAGCAGGACGACGACCGAGAAGATCCGGAAGCGGACCCGGGCGTCTTCGCGGGCGGTGACGGCGAGCACGAGCAGCGGGGGATGGGACCGGCGGCCAGCGGCGAGGCGGGGCAAAAGGGCGTCCCCGGGCCGGCACGAGGGTACGAACGATCAGGGCCGGGCCGTCGTGCCTCCGTCCGGAGAATGCGCGCCGGCGAGCCGCAATCGCCCGGACGCGCCCTCCACGACGCCGGCCTGCTCCGCGGCACCCCACCGGGACAAACCGGAACCGCGCCGCGGCGCGCGAACCCGCACCGTCCTGGCGGGTTTGCCCTCGTCGCCGGCCTCTCGTCCCTTTCCGCTCCCCTGATGCGCTCTTCCGCCTTCCGGTCCGGCCTCGCCCTGCTCGCGGCCCTCGTGGCCCTCGCGCCGTCCGCCCAGGCCCAGTACTTCGGCCGCAACCAGGTCCGCTACGACGCCTTCGACTACCAGGTGCTGGAGACGGAGCACTTCGACATCTACTACTACGAGGGCATGGACCAGGCCGTCGGCGACGTCGCCCGGATGGCCGAGCGGTGGTACGACCGGCTCTCGTCCATTCTGGGCCACGAGTACGACGAGCGCAAGGCGATCATCCTCTACGCCGACGACGCGGACTTCCGGCAGACCAACATCGCGCAGATCGGTGAGGGCACGCAGGGCGTCACCGAGGGCCTCCGGCAGCGCGTCGTGCTCGCGGTCGCGAGCACGAATGCCGAGACGGACCACGTGCTCGGCCACGAGCTCGTCCACCAGTTCCAGTACGACATCGCCCAGCGCGGCGAGCGCTTCCAGAACTTCGTCAGGATGCCGCTCTTCGCCATCGAGGGCATGGCCGAGTACTTCTCCGTCGGCCGCGAGGACGCGCTGACGTCGATGTGGATGCGCGACGCCATCCTCCGCGACGACTTCCCGACCATCACCGAGCTCGAGCGCTCGGGCGGGCGTTACAACGAGTACCAGTACGGCCAGCCGTTCTGGGCGTACGTCGCCGGCGAGTACGGAGACGACGCCGCCGTCCGCCTCTTCCGGACGGCCCTGGAGATCCCGCTGGACTCGGCCATCGTGGCCGTGACCGGGCTCACACCGGACAGCCTCTCGGCCCGCTGGACGGCCGCGCTCCGCGACGGCCTCGTGCCCGCCGCGGCGGGCCGCGAGGTGCCCACGGCCCCGCGCTCCGAGGATGAGCTCGTCCGCATCGCCGACGAGCGCCGCGAGCGTGACCAGGCCCGCGCCGAGGGCCGCCGCCCGCGCGCCCCGCGCTTCCTGACCTACCCGGACTCGCTCGCGCGCCTCAGCGCCACGCGCCTGCTCGCCCGCGAGCGCGACACGGGCTCGATCAACCTCGCCCCGCAGCTCTCGCCCGACGGCCGGACGGTCGCCTACCTCTCCGAGCGCGACCTGTTCGGCATCGACCTCTACCTCGCCGACGCCGCCACCGGCGAGGTGATCACGACGCTGGCCTCGGTCGGGTCGGACCCGCACACGGACGCGCTCCGCTTCATCGAGTCCGCAGGGTCGTGGCGGCCCGACGGCGAGCAGTTCGCCTTCGTCGTCTTCGCCGGCGGCAACAACGAGATCTCGATCCTCGACGTCGCCCGCCGCGAGACGGCCCAGCGCATCGCCGTCGAGGGCGTCGGGGCCATCCGCGACCTCTCGTGGAGCCCCGACGGCACCCGGATCGTGTTCTCGGGCGTCCGCGGCGGCATCACGGACCTTTACATCGTCGAGGTCGCCTCGGGCGACGTGCTCCAGATCACCAACGACCGCTTCGCGGACCTCCAGCCCGCCTGGAGCCCGGACGGCCGCACCATCGCCTTCGTCACGGACCGCGGGCCGGGCACGGACTTCGACCGGCTCACCTACGCCCAGCCGCGCCTCGCGCTCTACACCCTCTCCGATCAGGGCGGCGGCGGCGGCGGGGCCATCGAACCGCTGAGCATCTTCCCCGGGGCCAAGCACATCAACCCCGTCTGGAGCCCCGACGGCAGCAGCCTCTACTTCATTTCGGACCACGGCGGCTTCAACGACGTCTTCCGCCTCGACGTGGCCGCGCGCACGCCGTACCAGGTGACGCGCCTCGCGACAGGCGTCGCGGGCATCGCGGACCTCTCGCCGGCCCTCTCGGTGAGCCGCCAGACCGGCGACCTCGCCTACTCGGTCTTCGAGGGCCAGCGCTACACCGTGTACCGCACCGACGCCGCCGACGCGCAGGGCACGCCCGTCGCGCCGGTCCAGTTCACGAACGCGGCGACGCTCCCGCCGGCCAGCGCGGCGGGCCGCAGCCGCGTCGAGGGCTACCTCGCGGACGCGCGCTCGGGCCTCCCCGAGACAGCCACCTTCCCGACGAGAGATTACAGCAGCCGCCTCTCGCTCGACTACATCAGCCAGCCGCAGATCGGCGTCGGCTACGACCCGAGCTACTCGGGCGTCGGCGTCGGCGGCGGCGTGTCGTTCGTGTTCTCGGACCAGCTGTCGGACAAGCAGCTCGGCGTGGTCGTCCAGGCCAACGGGACCATCCAGGACATCGGCGGGCAGGCGCTCTACATCGACCGCGGCGGGCGCTTCATCTACGGCGCGCAGGTCGGCCACATCCCCGTCCTGCAGGTGTTCACGGGCGTCTCCCCGGAAGACGGCACCACGCAGCCCTATCTCACGCGCTACTACTACCGCACCTTCGTCGACCAGGTCGAGGGCATCCTCGCGTACCCGTTCAACCAGACGCAGCGCCTGGAAGTCCAGGGCGGCTACACGCGCTACGGGTTCAGCCTCCAGTACGACGCGTTCGTCGTGGACCCCGAGAACCCCGGCTTCGCCAGCTACGACGGCCGCCGGACCGTCGAGGGCTTCGACCGGCCCGCGCTGAACCTCGGCACGTTCGGGACCGCGTTCGTCGGCGACTACTCCAACTTCGGGTTCACCTCTCCCATCCGCGGCGGGCGCTACCGCTTCGGCGTCGACGGGACGGTCGGGTCGCTCTCGTTCGCCGCCGTCACGGCGGACTACCGGCGCTACGCGTTCCTGCGCCCGCCGGGCTTCCCGCGGCGGCTCCCGGTCACGCTCGCCACCCGCGTCACCCACTTCGGCCGCTACGGCTCGGGCTCGGACGACAACCGCCTCAACCCGCTCTTCATCGGCTACGGCCAGTACGTCCGCGGCTACGCTGCCGGCTCCTTCCCGGACGACAACGTCGAGTACACCGACTTCGAGGACCGCCTCGTCGGGACGCGCCTCGGCCTGGCGACGGTCGAGCTCCGGATCCCGCTGCTCGGCGTTCCGCAGCTCGGGCTGCTCTCGTTCCCATTCCTCCCGACCGAGCTCGTCCTCTTCGGCGACGCCGGGATGGCGTGGGGGACGTACACGCTCAACGGCGGGATCTCTGGCGAGGGCCCGACGATCGGGCGCGCGTTCAGCGAGCAGCGGCCGGTCTTCTCGGCTGGCATCTCGAGTCGGATCAGCGTTCTCGGCGCGCTCATCGTCGAGCCGTACTACGCGTTCCCGATCTCGCGCTACGGCAGGATGTACGACACCAACAACGACGGCCTCGGAGACACGCCGGGCCTCTCGTCGGGCCGCGGTGTGTTCGGCGTCAACCTCACGCCGGGCTGGTGAGGGCTGCGCCCGTCAGTGGCCAGTCGGCATCGGGTGAACCCGAACCGGTGGCTGGAGGCACCCCGGACGGCTCACGGTAGCTTTCGGCTCTGCCACTGGCCACTGGCCACTCCCCACTGCCCCTCTACCCCGCCCTCCGCCCGCTGCTGTTTCGCCTCGACGCCGAGGCGGCGCACGGGCTCGGCAGCGCCGCGGCGCGGGCCGGGCAGCACATGCCGGCCGCCGTCCGCGCGCTCGTCGGCGCAGACGCGGACGCCGGCCTCGGGCAGACGCTCTGGGGCCTCCGGTTCCGGTCGCCGCTCGGGCTCGCCGCCGGGTTCGACAAGAACGCCCGCCTCGTCCGGTTCTGGGACGCGCTCGGCTTCGGCTGGGCCGACGTCGGGTCGGTGACGCACGAGGCGGCGGCGGGGAACGCGCGCCCGCGGGCGTTCCGGCTCCCGGCGGACCGTGCGCTCGTCAACCGGATGGGGCTCAACAACGACGGGGCCGAGGCCGTCGCGGCGCGCCTCGCCGCGACCCCGCGTCCGCCGGGCTTCGTCGTCTCGGTGAACGTCGCCAAGACGCACCGCGCGGACCCGTCCGGCCTCGCCGGTGCCGCCGGCATCGAGGACGTCCGGCAGGCCATGGCGCTCGTGCTGCCGCAGGCGGACCTGCTGACGCTCAACGTCTCCTGCCCCAACACGGCCGACGGCAAGACGTTCGAGACGCCCGAGGCGCTCGACGCGCTCCTCGCCGCCGTCGCGCCGGTCCGCGACGCGTTCGCCGCGCGCGGAGGCGCCGGGCGGCGCGTGCCGCTCCTCGTCAAGCTCTCCCCGGACGCCGTCGACGTCCCCGATCTCGTCGCCGTCGCCCTCGCGCACGGCGTGGACGGGCTCGTGGCGACGAACACGGCGAGCGGCCGCGACGGGCTCGCGACGGACGCCGCGACGCTCGCGCAGATCGGCCGCGGTGGCCTCAGCGGGCGTCCGCTCGCCGAGCCCGCGCTCGCGCTCGTCCGGGAGCTGTACCGCGAGACCGCGGGTCGCGTCCCTCTCGTCGGCGTCGGCGGCATCGACTCGGCGGATGCGGCCTACGCGCGGGTCCGCGCCGGAGCCAGCCTCGTCCAGTTGTATACCGCGCTCGTGTACGAGGGGCCGGGCGTGGTGCGCGCGATCACGTGCGGCCTCACCGAGCGCCTGGACCGCGACGGGTTCGGGAGCCTGCCCGATGCCGTCGGCGTGGACGCCTAGCCGCAGGGCGGCCGAAGCGTCCCCGGTATCTTCGCCGCCCCCGCCGCACGCCCGAATGGTCCGCCGCCTCACCGCCGAATTCCGCACTCTGCGTGCCTCCGTGGCCGGGATGCGCCCGGACACGCGGCGCGCGGCCATCGTCCTCGTCGCCGCCGTCCTGCTCGTGCTGCTGCACCTGCAGGTCGGGACCCGCGACGTGTACCGCGGGCTGGACAACCCGTTCGGCACCGCCGACCCCGAGCTGGGCTCGTGGGCGTGGTGGTTCGGGACGCAGGGCCTGCTCGGCTTCGTCGCCCCGGCGCTGATCCTGCTCGTCGCGTTCCGGTGGACGCCGCAGCGGGCCGGGCTCGGGCTCGGCGACTGGCGCCTCGCCGGCGGCCTCGCACTCGCCTACCTCCCGCTCGTCGCCGTCGGGACGTGGGTGCTGTCGGATGGGGCCGGCTTCCAGATGCAGTACCCGCACCTGTTCAGCGCGCGCGACGCGTGGGCGACGTTCGCCATCTACGAGGCGCTGTTCCTGTTCTACTGGGTCGGCTGGGAGTATCTGTGGCGCGGGTTCGTGCTGTTCGGGACGGCCCCGGCGGTCGGCGCGCCGCTCGCGATCGTGATGCAGACCGTCCCGTTCGCGATCCTCCACGCGCAGAAGCCGCCGGCCGAGGCGTACCTCTCGGTCCTCGGCGGGCTCGCGCTCGGCGCGCTCGTCTGGCGCTGCCGCTCGTTCTGGATCGCCGTCCCGATCCACGCCGCGCAGATGATCCTGCTGGACCTCTGGTGCACGCTCCGCTACCGCACCGGCGCGACCGGCATCGGCATCGACGCGCTCGGGACCGCGCTCGGCTGGGCGGCCGGCGACCCGAAGTGAGCCTGAGGACCGAGGACCGAGGACCTAGGACCGAGGACCGAATCTGCCCCCGCTCCCTCGAAGCGCCTTCATCCAAACCACCTCACACCCCAACTCGTTGTCATCCTGAACTCGATTCAGGATCTGCCTTTTGTGGAGACGCCGCGCAAGACAGATCCTGAATCGAGTTCAGGTTGACAACAACCAGGTGGCGGTGGAACGTCGCCGGTCGGCTCGGAACTACCCCGTACCGACGTCTACAGCCCCAGCCGGACGGTCGCCATGTGCAGGATGCCGGTCCCGAACGGCTCCAGCGCCGCGGTGTAGTCGACTCGGGCGTCGAGGTCCGTGAAGCGCTGGCGGAGGGCGAAGCCGAGGGCCGGGCGCGCCTCGTCGAGGCCGCCCGCACCCAGGCGGTCCACGCCGGCGCGGAGCGCGAAGAGGTCGGCGAGCCACAGTTCGCCGCCGAGGCGTGCGTGGACCGAGGCACGCGTCGCATCAATCTCGGTCTCGTCTGGGCTTACGCCGCCGCCGAGGATCTGCGTGCCGTCGGGCCGCGTCGTCTCCTGCGCGAGCGTCTGGAGTTCGACGTCCGCAGTGACGACGCCGCGCGGGCGGCCCGACGGGCGGAGCCCGAGCGAGTACGCCGCGCCGGCCGTGACGCGCCGCGGGAACGGGTCCGTGGCCGAGCCGCCACCCGCCGCCGCGGCGTTCCACTCGTACCGCGCGAAGAGGTCGTCGGCGACGAGCCCGAGCGCGAGACGGTCCGTGAGGCGCGCCGCAAGCCCGAGTTGGACGCCGAGCGCCGTCGGCGGCTGGATGCCGTCGAAGACGTCGCTCTGGTACAGCCGCAGGCCGACGCCGCCCGAGACGCGCTGCGACAGCCGGATCCCGAAGGCGACGAAGAAGGCGTACTCGTCCGTCTTGAGCGTGCCCGTGGGGTAGCCGCTCGCGTCACGACCGTCGATGTTCGAGACGCCGCCGTGGACGACGCCCGCCGCGATCCCGGCGCGCGGCCGCAGCGGGGCACCGACCTGGACCGCCTGCCACTGGCGGTCGAACGTCAGCACACCGGCCGAGAGCTCGACGGCCTGCGCGGGCTGGAACGGCGCGAGGGCGGGGTTGAGGTACGGCGTCGCGTCGCCCGAGAGGTCCGCCACCTGGCCGCCGACGGCGATGGCGCGCGCGCCCATGCCGAGGCGAGAGAACGCGGCTGGCCCCTGCGCGTGCGCCGGCGCGATGGCCACGGGCGCGGCGAGCGTGAGCGCGATCAGGACGAGAGCGAGGCGCATCGGACTAGTTGAAGACGAGGACGCGCCCCGAGAGCTGCCGCCCGCCCGCGCGGACGACGTAGACGTAGGCCCCGTTCGAGACCCGCAGGCCGTCGTCGGTGAGGCCGTCCCACGAGACCTCGTTCGGGCCGGCCGGCCGGCCCGGCGCCTCGACCGTCCGGACGAGGTTCATCGCCGTGTCGAACACGCGGACGGTGACGCTCTCGGGCGCGTCGAGCGTGAACCGGACGCGGAGGCTTCCGTCGGTGCCGGGCGTGAACGGGTTGGGGTAGGCGTAGACCTCGACGTCCGGCACCGCGACGGCCGTCCCGCCGATGGCGGTGTCCGCTCCGGGCTCGTTGCTGGCGCGGAACAGCTCCCACGTCCGCCCGCCGTCGCCCGAGCGGAGCAGGCCGTCGCCCGTCCCGACGAACAGGCCCGCCGGGGTCGTGGCGACGGCGAACACGCCGGCGTTGATGCGGACCGGCAGCAGGCGGCCGTCGGCGGCCGGGAACGTGTTGACGACGCGCCACGAGGCCCCGTCGTCGGCCGAGATGTAGAGGCCGGCGTCGCTCGCGGCGTAGGCCTGCGCCGCGTCGAAGGCGAGGTCGTAGACCTGCACGCCGAGCAGGGTCGTCTCGAAGCGGGCGAAGCCGTCCGCGTCGTCGCCACGCCACACCACGACGCCGAACTCCTCGTCCTCGGTGCTCCCGGCGACGCCCGACGGCCAGCAGGCGGCCCACACGTTGTCCCGGCCTGCCGCGTCGGGGCGCGATTCGAGGGCGTAGACGACGTTGCCGACCGGCCCGACGGCGCTTCCGTCGGCGTTGCGGAACGGCGAGTCGAGGTAGCGGACCCACGCAGGGTCGGCCTGGCCGGGGACGCGGAAGGAGCGGTTGAGGCCGCTCAGCGTGCCGACCCACAGCGTCCCCGCCTCGTCGTAGAGAACTGAGTACGGCGCGAAGTTGAGCGCCTGGGTGGACTGCACCGTGTCGCCGATGGCGACCTGCCCGGGCTCGTACGGGAAGTCGTAGGTCTCGCGCGGGTCGAGGACGACGAGCGAGTCCGGCGGCAGCACGACGCGCGTCCACGTCCGCCCGCCGTTGACCGTCCGCCGGAGGCCGCCGAGAAGGGTGGCGGCGTAGACCGTGTCGCCGTCCGCGATGGCAATGTCGACGGGCGGCGCGTTCTGCGGGACCGTCGTCGGCGCGGCTCGGAGCGTGGAGACGCCGTAGGTCACGAGCGTGTCGGCGAACTCATCGAGGGCCGGGAAACGGTAGACGAACGTCTGCCCGCCATCCTGCGAGACGGCGAAGCCGGCGGCCGTCGAAGGTGGCTCGTCGGCGTCGACGCCGGTGTCGCTGAAGCCGAGCCCGGCCCAGACGGCGCGGCCGCGGGCGTCGACCGAAAACACGCGCGGGTCGAGGCTCGTCGCCGGGTCGAAGGCGTCCTGGCGGCCGGGGAAGCTCACCGCCCCGTCGGGGCCGATGGCCACGAGGCGCGGGCCGGCGTAGAGCGTGTCCGTCCCGCCGTCGAGCACGAAGACGCCGTTGCGGGCACCGAGCGGGAGGAGCCGGACGGTCCCCTCGCCGGTCTCGACGGTCTGCGCGGCGAGGCCAGGGACGAGACACAGGAGCGCCGCAGCGGCGGCAAGGCAGCGCAGCATTCTAGCGGACCTCGAACGTGAACGGGACCGGCGCGCTCTGCTGCCCCGCCCGGTCGATGGCGACGACGGCGAACTCGTACGTCCCGACCTCGGCGTTGGACGGAATCTGGAGGGCGGCCGAGTACGTCCCGTCGTCCGCCGCGGCGTCGGTGCTCGTCCGCCCGTCGCGGCCCTCGTCGAAGAGCTGGCCGAGGATGGCACCCGTGTCGTCGGTGAGAAGGACAGCCGCGACGTTGGCGCGCCCGTCGGGGTCGGTGACGGCGGCCGTGATGGGAAACGGCGTCGCCCGCGTGCCCGTGGGCCGCGTGACGCTCGCAGCCGCGCTGACGCCCGAGACGACCGGCGGCCCGAGGGAGGCCGCGCGGAAGCGGAACACGGCCGAAGCACCGTCGCCGGTGCGGCCGTCCGCGCCCTCGGTCGTGAGCGTGACGGCGTAGTCGCCCGTCGCGCCGCGCGGGAGCGTGACCGGGAGCGTGATGCGGACCGGGCCGGGCTGCGCCGCGACGAGCGTGTCGGCGACCAGCGTGTCGGTCTCGGCGTAGCGGACGAGCGCACGGACGGCGATGCGCCCCTCGCCGACGAGCGTCGCGTCGATCACGAGCGGGACGACGACCGTTGGGGCGTCGGTCGCGAGCGAGTCCGCAGTCGGGCTGAGCGCGAACGCGGAGACGGACGGGCGGCGGCCTTCGGCCGGCAGGCCCGGCGCGGCGTCGCACGCGGCGAGGCCGAGCACGGCCACGAGGGCGGCAGACAGCAGAACGACTCGGGGCATCAGGTCCGGGTGTGGAGCGCGTCGCGGGACGGCCAGAAGGTACGCCCGCCTCCCGGCGCGATGCCGGGGCGCAACGGCGTGCCTAACCCGGAGAGTGCGTCGGAAATGCAGGCGTGCAGGAGCGCGGGAATCCTCTGGCGTGCGCTCCTGCGTTCTCCCGCTCCCGTTCTACGGCCCCGTCACGAACGCGATGGGCTGGACGGAGAACGACAGCACGAACAGGACCAGGCACAGCACCCCGAGCGCGCGGCGGCCCGGCGTCAGCGCCTCGGTGGGCGGGACGTACGGGTGGTCCACGCGGACGAGGAACAGGATCAGGGCGACCCAGAACGTCCACCCGCTGAAGCCGACGGCGGACGCGACGGCAGGCATGAGCCGGTCCACGAGCGCGACCGCCGCGACCACGCCCACCGCGGCCGGCGCGACGAGGCGCCACTCGCCCTCGAACATCTTGGCCATCGCCACGGACACGCCGAGCGCCATCGCGACCCACGCCTGCCAGGCCGTGAACCCGAACACGGACGGCCCGTGGATCCCCCCGAGGGCGGCCGAGAACACCAGCAGTGTCACCGTCGCGCGCGCGACGACGGCGTGGACGCGCGGCCCGAAGAGGGCGTACACGACGTGTCCACCGTCGAGTTGGCCCACGGGGAGCAGGTTGAGGGCCGTAAAGAACAGGCCGAGCCACCCCGCCAGGAGCAGCGGGTAATGCATGAGTTCGTGCCCCGGCACGCGGTACGCACCGAGGCCCGCGAGCAGGTGCGTGAGCGGCGTGTCGCCAAAGACGACGGCCGAGCCATTCGGCCCGAGCCCGGCGAGGTCGAGTGGCGGAAACGCGCCGGTCTGCAGCAGCGACACCACGGACGGCTCGTGCCCGCCAACGCCGAGGAGGTAGGCCGGCGGCGGGAGCGTGAGCACGCCCGCCACATACACCGCGAGCGCCACGACGACGCCCGCGAGCGGCCCCGCCGCGCCGACGTCGAACAGCGCCTGCATCCGGCGGAACGGCTCGCGGATGCGGATCACGGCTCCGAACGTGCCGAGGGATCCGGGCAGCGGGACCGGCAGGAAGTACGGCAGCGACACGGAGATGCCGTAGCGCCGCGCCGTGAGGTAGTGCCCGAACTCGTGGACGGTGAGGAAAAGCAGGAACGGGACGGCATAGCGCAGCCCGTCGGCGAGACGCTCGGGCCATCCTTCACCCGCGTATGCCACGTCTCGGGCCGTGTATGCAATTCCCGGAGCTGGCAAGAACGCCGACACGGCGACCATCGAGGCGAGCGTCGCGAGGAAGAGGGTGACGTGGAGCCAGATGCGGTCGCGGGGCTCCTCGGGCGAGCTGTACGGGCCGAGGATGCCGGAGTCGGCGGCCGGCGGCCGGCGGCGGCGGAAAAGCGACGGGGGGGACGGATCCACGGGCGCGGGGCGGGAGGCCGGGCGGTACGCGGGCCGCCGCGGCAGGGTTCAGGCCGGACGGGTCGCGACCCGCACCGTCGCGCTTACCGCGCCACGACGAGCCGCGCCGCGGCCACGCGCGCGCCAGCCGTCGCGCGTGCGCCAGCCGTCGCGCGGACGACGTAGAGGCCCACCGGCAGCGCGGCCGTGTCGAGCGCGGCGGTGAGTCCACCTGCCGGCACGGTCCCGTCGAGGACGACCGCGACCTCGCGGCCGAGCACGTCGTAGACCGCGACGCGGGCGTGTCCCGCCGACGCGCTCGCAAGGTCCACGCGGCCCGTCCCGCGGACCGGGTTCGGACGGACGGTGAGCGCGAACGCGTCGCGCGGTCCGTCCTCGGCTGGCAGCGGGGCGTTGGTGGCGGGCAGGTCCGCCGCGGGGCACGTCGCGACGGCGCTCCCGTCTCCGCGCGTCGCCTGGAGGTTGTCGAACCGGATGCCCGCCGTCTGCGCCGGGTCGAAGATGGCGAACGTGTGGCAGACGAACTCGACCGGCGCGGCCGAGAAGGCGACGGTCGCCCCGCCCTGCGGGGCGGAGACGCTGCCGAAGAAGTTGTCGTCGCACTGCGGGCTCAGGAGACATCGGACGGCGGATGTCCTGTATCCGGCCTGTTCGTAGGGCGAGCCGGGCACCGGCCCGGCGGACATCCGCAGAACGAGCGCGGCCGCGTTGTAGAACGTCCGGTAGCTCACACTCCCGACCGTCTCGGCCGGGTCGCCCTGGACGGCGAGGCACACGCGCAGCGAGTCGCCGCGGACCTCGGTCCGGCTGACGGAGAGGCGGACGCCCGCCGTGCCGTCGGAGCACGTGCCCTGGGCGAGCGCGGCCGGGGCGGCGAGGAGCACGACGGCGAGACCGTAGAGAAGACGCATGGCGTGTCGGGCGATGAGTGAGACCGAAGAAAGGGCTCCGCCTGTGCCCATCCGGTATGCTCTCCGAACCGTCGCGAGCGCCGGCTCAGGTCAGCGCCGCGAGGCCGGCCTCAATGCGGTCCATCGCCGTCATGAGCGTGTCCATGCCCGTCGCGTAGGACAGACGGACGCCCTTCGGGTCGCCGAACGCTTCGCCGGGGACGAGCGCGACGCGGTGCGCGTCGAGCAGGTACCGGCACAGGCCGAGGCTGTCCGCGATGACGGTGCCATCGGGGGCCGTGCGCCCGAAGAGGCCCGAGACGTCGGGGAAGAGGTAGAACGCGCCCTGAGGGGTCGGGCAGTGGACGCCGTCGATCGCGTTCAGTCGGGTGAGAACGGCGTCGCGGCGCGTGCGGAACGCGGCCACCATGTCGTCGATCGTCTCGTGCGACATCGTGAACGCGGCGAGGGCCGCAGCCTGCGTGATCGAGCTGGGGCCGGACGTGATCTGGCTCTGGAGCGTGTCCACGGCCTTGACGAGCCACGACGGCCCGGCGAGGTAGCCCAGCCGCCAGCCCGTCATCGCGTAGCCCTTCGAGAAGCCGTTCACCGTGACGGTCCGCTCGGCCATGCCGTCCAGCGTCCCGAACGAGACGTGCTCGGCGTCGAACACGACGTCCTCGTAGATCTCGTCGGACACGACGAGCACGTGCGGGTGCCGCCGCAGCACGGCCGCGAGCGCCTCCATCTCGTCGCGCGTGTAGACCGCGCCGGTCGGGTTGGAGGGGCTGTTGAGGATGAACGCCCGCGACCGGTCGGTGAGGACGCGTTCGAGCGCCTCGGCGCGGAGCACGTAGCCGTCCGCCGAGGCGGTCGAAACGATCACCGGCGTGGCCCCGGCGAGGCGCGTCATCTCGGGGTAGCTCACCCAGTATGGGGCCGGGATCACGACCTCGTCGCCGGGCCCGCACGCGGCGAGGAGGGTCTGGGCGATGGACTGCTTGGCCCCGTTCGAGCACACCACGTCCGCCGCGCACACGTCGAGGCCGTTGCGGAGCGTGAGCCGTGCGGCGATGGCCTCGCGGAGCTCGGGCGTGCCCGCGTTGGGCGTGTAGTGGAACAGGCCGTCGCGGAGGGCCTGGTGCGCGGCCTCGACGATGGGCGCGGGGGTAGGGAAGTCCGGCTCGCCGGCCGAGAGCTCGACGACGTCCACGCCCTCGCGGCGGAGCGCCTTGGCCCTCGCCGAGATCGCGAGCGTCGCCGACGGCTGCATCGCGGCGACGAACGGGTTGAGCTGGTCGAACGGGCGGACGTCGGAGAGCATCAGGGCACGCGGTGGCGGTCCGAGAAGCTACTCCGCGCTGAGCGCGCGACCGGCCAAACCCGCTCGCGCTGCGAGAATCAGACCGCCGCGCCGCGTCAGGCCGCCGCGGCGGCCGTGTTGCGGGCGGCGCCCGTCGCCGCGACGCCGTCGCGGAAGTAGTCCAGCGTCCGGGCGAGCCCGTCGGCCCGGGCGACGCGCGGCTCCCAGCCGAGCAGCGCCTTCGCCCGCGAGATGTCCGGCTGCCGGATCTTGGGGTCGTCCGAGGGCAGGTCCACGAACGTGAGCGAGGACTGCGAGCCCGTCAGGGCGACGACCTCCTCGGCGAACTCGCGGATCGAGACCTCGTCCGGGTTGCCGATGTTGACCGGCTCCGACGTGTCCGAGTGCAGCAGCCGCACGATGCCCTCGATGAGGTCGTCGACGTACTGGAACGAGCGCGTCTGCGAGCCGTCGCCGAAGACGGTGATGGGCTCGCCGCGGAGGGCCTGGCCCATGAACGCGGGCAGCGCGCGGCCGTCGTCGAGGCGCATCCGCGGGCCGTAGGTGTTGAAGATGCGCACGATGCGCGTCTCGACGCCGTGGTAGCGGTGGTACGCCATCGTGATGGCCTCCGAGAAGCGCTTGGCCTCGTCGTAGACGCCGCGGCTGCCGATGGGGTTGACGTGGCCCCAGTAGGACTCCGGCTGCGGGTGCACCTGCGGGTCGCCGTAGACCTCGGACGTGCTCGCGATGAGCATCCGTGCGCCCTTGGCCTTGGCGAGCCCGAGCGCGTTGTGCGTCCCGAGGCTGGACACCTTGAGCGTCTGGATCGGCAGCTTGAGGTAGTCGATCGGCGAGGCGGGGCTCGCGAAGTGCAGCAGGTAGTCCAGCTCGCCCGCGACGTACATGTAATTCGACACGTCGTGGTGCACGAACGTGAACCGCTCGTGCCCCATCAGGTGGGCGATGTTGTCCGGGTTGCCCGTGATGAGGTTGTCCATGCACACGACCTCGTGGCCGTCGGCGATGAACCGGTCGCAGAGGTGCGACCCGAGGAAGCCGGCACCGCCGGTGATGAGCGTTCTGGGCATCGGGAGTCGGGGAACGGCCATCGGGGGCCGACAGAGAGGTCGCGTCTGGTGCAGGGGGTCCGTTCCCCCTATGCCCGTTGTCCGGTGCCCGTTGCCGGCGCACTCGGGGCGACGTACGGCCGGCCGATGGAGTGGTACTCGAAGCCCGCCTCGGCCATGCGCTGCGTGTCGAACACGTTGCGGCCGTCGAAGACGAACGGCGTCTTGAGCGCAGCGTGGAGGCGGTCCAGCGTCGGGCGGCGGAACTCGGGCCACTCCGTCGCGACGACGAGCGCGTCCGCGCCCTCGGCCGCGGCGTAGGCGCTCGCGGCGTACGTCAGCGCGCCGGGGCCGTCGAGGGGCTCGCGCGCGAACGTCGCCTTCGTGGTCTCGATCGCCTCGGGGTCGAACGCGACGACATCGGCCCCACGACGGGTGAGCTCGCGGATGACGACGTGGGCGGGGGCCTCGCGGACGTCGTCCGTGTGCGGCTTGAAGGCGAGGCCCCACACAGCGATCGTCTTGCCGGCGAGCTGGCCGTCGCCGTCGGCGAGCGCGGCGAGGATGCGCGGGAGCAGGGCGGACTTCTGGGCGTCGTTCACGTCCAGCACGGCTTCGAGGATCTTGAACGCGTAGTCGTTCTGGCGGGCCGTCCGGTGCAGCGCCTGGACGTCCTTGGGGAAGCACGAGCCGCCGAAGCCGATGCCGGCGTAGAGAAACTTGGAGCCGATGCGGCTGTCGGTGCCGATCCCGCGGCGGACCTTGTCCACGTCCGCCCCGACGCGCTCGCAGAGGTTGGCGATCTCGTTCATGAACGTGATCTTGGTCGCCAGGAGCGCGTTGGCCGCGTACTTGGTCATCTCGGCCGACTTCTCGTCCATGATCAGGATCGGGTTGCCGGAGCGGACGAACGGTTCGTAGAGCCGCGTCATGACCTCGCCGGCCCTCGACGAGTTGGTGCCGATCACGACGCGCTCGGGCTTCATGAAGTCCTCCACGGCGACGCCCTCGCGCAGGAATTCGGGGTTAGAGACGACGTCGAAGCGCTCGCCCGCCGCGACGCCGGCCGCTTCGAGCGCCTCGGTGACGCGCTCGGACGTGCCCACGGGGACGGTGCTCTTGTCCACGATGACCTTGTAGCCCCAGCCGGGGTTGGCCGCGAGCAGCTCGCCGACCTGCCCGGCGACGCCCATCACGTACGAGAGATCGGCCGAGCCGTCCTCGCCGGGCGGCGTGGGCAGGGCCAGGAAGATCACCTCGGCCATTTCGACGGCCGCGGCGAGGTCCGTCGTGAAGCTCAGGCGCTCCTCGCGGCGGCCGCGGTCGAAGTACACCTCGAGGCCGGGCTCGTAGATGGTGAGCGTGCCGCCGGCGAGGCTCTCGACCTTGCGGGCGTCGATGTCGACGCAAACGACCGTGTTGCCCATCTCGGCGAAGCACGTGCCCGAGACAAGCCCGACGTATCCGGTACCGACGACTGCGATGTTCATGCGGGGGAGGGGTTGCGGTCCACGGTCCGGTATCGCCGGATCCACCGCCAAACTCTACCCCGCGCCGCGGAGAGGCTGTTAAGGTCGCGCGGGTTCTACCGGACGACCGTCACGGGGCGCACGCGCACGCCGCTCGGCGTCGTGAGGCGGACGACGTACAGGCCTGCGGCCGCGCCGGTCTCCCAGAGCGCCTCGTGGCCGCCCGCGCCGAGCGCGCCCTGCGCGAGGACGGCGACGCGGCGCCCGAGCACGTCGTACACGGCGAGCGTGGCGGACGACGCGGCGGGGAGCGCGAACCGCAGCCGCACGGCTCCGCGCGCCGGGTTCGGGTGAGGCGCGTCGAGGCGGAGCGCCGCTTCGGCCGCGCCCTCGCTCACCACGGCGCCGGTCGCCCGCCACAGGCCGCGGCCGAGCGAGCCGCCGTAGAGCGTCCCGCCGGGCGTCTCGATGAAGCCGCCCCACGCGACGCCCGCCGGGAACGTCGTGCCGAGCGCCGTCCATGCGTCCCCGTCGAGCCGGTAGGCGCGGACGCCCCCACCAGGGTCGGCGATGAGGAGCGGGCCGGCAGCCGTGGCGACGAGCCGCGCGCCGGACCAGAACCGGAACGGGTCGGCCGGGACGGGCAGGCCCGCCACGCGCGGCACCCACGTCGCGCCGCCGTCGGACGACACGGCAACTCCTGTACCGGTCCGGACGAGCCGGGTGGTGCCCGAGACGATAACCTCGCGGACGCCGTCCGGCGGGCACGCTGCCGGCTGCCACGACGCGGCACCGTCGGTGAGGCGGACGCAGCCGCCGGCCGTCACGGCCACGATGGAGCCGGGAAACGAGACGCCAACCGTCACCGGGAACGCCCCGAGAGACGACGCCGGGAGCCCGGCCGAGACGGCCGTCCACGACGCGCCGCCGTCGAGCGAGCGGAAGGCCGCCCCGTACCGCTCCAGGATCACGCCGTGCTTGCCGATGCGCGTGTAGCCGTAGAGCGCGACGAGCGCCCCGCCCTGGTCCAGGAGCGCGTTCGGTCGTGTCGTGGTCGCGGTCGGTGGGAGCGACGGGTTCGCGGTCGCGGTCCACGTCGCGCCGCCGTCCAGGCTCCGGCGCAGGCCCGCAGCCGTCCCGGCGACGATGCGGCCCGGCGCGACGGCGTACGGGCCGGTCGCGCCGGTCAGGACGGTCGTCCAGGATGCGGCACCGTCCACACTCCGCATCAGACGGCCGCTGGAGGCGACGAGAAGCGCGTCCGCGTCCGCTGCAACCGGCAGCGGGCTGGACGCGACGACGGGTGGGAGCGCGCTCCACGCCGTTCCGTCGAAGGCGACCACACCGTCCGCGGTCGAAGCGTAGAGGGCGTCGCCGGCCGCGAGGTCGATCGGCGTCGCGGGCGGAGGCGGGACCGGAGCCCACGCCGTGCCGGTCCACCGTGCGAGCGCGCCCGTCGACCGCGACCGAGCGACGAGCCCGACAGCCCCGACGAGCAGGTCGATGCCAGCACTCGACGTCGGGAGTCCGGCCGAGGCGTCGGCCCACGTCGCGCCGCCGTCAGGCGAGCGGTGGACGCCACGCGAGTGCGCGAACCAGAGCGCGCCACCGTGGCGGACGAGCGAGTAGGGCTGAGCGCTCGCCGAGATGTCGGGCGCGCCGGGCTGGAGGAGCGGCACCCACGCCGTGTCGCCCGGCGCGTGGCGGTAGACGCCGCCGAACACGTACGCCGTCCCGGCGACGAGCACGCCGTCGCCATCGGCGAGTGCGTCGGTCATCGACGTGAGCAGAACCGGAAAGTGAGCCGCCGCACTCGCACTGAACCGGACCGTCACCCAGATCGAGTCCTGCACGCCAGCCCACGCCGCGCCGCCGTCCGTGCTGACGTACAGGGAGTCGTCGTCCAGACCCGTTCCGACGGCGAAGAGGGCGGCCCCATCGACCGAAACCGGGTGCCAGCGGGGCGACGCGGCAGGGAGCGCGGCGAACGTCGCTCCAGCGTCGGTCGAGAGCGCGAGGCCGGCCTCCGTCCGGGCCAGCACGCGCGGCCCGCCAGCCGCCATCTCGCCCAGCCCCGGCTCCGCCGACGCCCAGGCACCGCCGGAGTAGCGAAGCGCGGTGTAGGCGTTCGCGGCGAGAAGTGCGCCGTCGGGCGCGGCGAGAGCGGTGAGCGAGCCGCCGGGCGGGCCGCCGGTCTCGACCCACTGAGCGCGGACGGGCGCAGCGACGAGGACAAGCGAGGCGACGAGGAGGCAGCGCCTCGCAGGCGGGAAGGTCCACATGGGAGCGGCGGCTGTACACCTCTCCATACGCGAAACGCCTGCTGGAGCGCTCACCCCTTCACGGCACCGAGCGTGAGGCCCGAGATGAGGTACCGGCTCAGCACGAGGAAGAGCGCAATCACCGGAATCGAGACGAGCAGCGAGCCCGCCGCGTAGAGCCCCCACTGCGTCGCGAGCGACGACTGGAACAGCTTCAGGCCGACCGGGAGGGTGAACAGCTCGGTGTCCTGCAGCACCACCGCCGCGACGACGTACTCGTTCCATGCGGACATGAACGAGAACAGGGCCGTGATGACGAGGGCCGGCGCGGCGAGCGGGAGGATCACCTTGTAGAACGCCTGCCACGGGCTCGCCCCGTCGATGCGGGCCGCTTCTTCGAGGCTCGCCGGGATGGTGTCGTAGTAGCCCTTCATCTGCCACACGCAGAACGGCAGGGCGGTCGCGGTGTAGATGACCACGATGCCGAGGTACGAGTTGATCAGGCCGAGGCGCACGAGGACGATGTAGAGCGGCAACAGCAGCATCGTCGCGGGAAACATCTGGGTCACGAGGATGCCCGAGAGCGCCGTCTTGCGCCCCGAAAACTGGAACCGGCTCAGGGCGTAGCCCGCCGTCGAGGCGAGCGCGACGCCGGTGATGGTGACCACGAGCGAGACGAGCAGGCTGTTGCCGAGCCACGTCAGGAAGCTCGTCTCGGTGAGGAGCGTGCGGTAGTTGTCCAGCGACGCGCCCTCGGGGATGAGCGCGAGCGAGCGCTGGAGCAGCTGGTCGCTCGGGCGCAGCGAGACGGTGACGATGTTCAGGATCGGGAAGACCGCGATGAAGGCGAACAGCGCCAGCACGGCGTAGCCGCCGAAGCGCGAGAGGACGTTTTTCATCGGTCAGAGGATCGGAGAGGGAGAAGCGGGACGGTCGCACCGCGCGCCGCGCCCGCCGGAGGGGCACAGCACGCTGTGCCCGCAGTCACGTTCAGAAGGGCACATCATCGCAGGGTCCCCACGACGACATCGTACACGTTGGGCGAGTCGGCGTCGGCGCGGCCACCGCCGTCCTCGCCCGCGGGGCCGCGGCGGACATCGCGGAAGCCGTCGTCCGCGCCGAGCGCGCCGACGAGGACGGTGACTTTGGTGCCGCGCGGGAGCCGCGGCAAAATCGTCGTCGGGAGGGCAAAGGTGAGCGTGCCCGTCGCGGCGTCGAACAGGCCGGCGTCGTCGAGGCGCCCGAGCACGCGCCCGCGCGCGTCTTCCACGACGAGGTCCGCCCCGACGGTCAGGACGACGTCGAACGCCTCGGCCTCGGGGAAGCGGTAGCGCGCGTTGCGGCCGACGCTGCGCTCGCCGCCGTCCTCGGTGTCCAGCAGGAGGGCCACGACCGTCTTCGGGTCGCCGGGGGGCAGGGCGGTGAACTCGACGCGGACGTACGTCGTCGAGTCGTCGCGGCTCACCTCGAGATAGGTCACGTCGAGCGCGCCGGGCGGCGTGCCCTCGGGGTAGGTGAACGTGCTCGTCGAGCCCCAGTCGTCGCCGTCGGGGTCGGTCTGCGTCAGAGCGACGGCCGCGGACGGGTTGTCACGGCGGACCTGCCCGGCGCTCAGCGAGCGGCGCTCGTCGCGGGCGCGCGTCACCGGGTACTCGTCGCGGATGTCCGGCGTGGCGAAGGCGAACCCGTCCCACGTCGTCGGCGGGGCCGCGAGCGGGCGCGCCGGGGCGCTCTCCCCGTCGATCGTCGCGCGGCCGCCGGCGAGGGAAACGGCGAACGAGTCGCGGGCGGCGACGAGCGTGTCGCCGGTCGCCAGAGCGAACGTGACGTCGGCCCCGCCGCCGCGGAGGCGGAGCACGGCCCCGGCCGGGATCGCGCCGCGCGGAATGACGGTGGCGTCGAGGCCGGCGGCGGTCTGGGCGAGGCGCAGCGTGACGGTTCCGCCGCCGAGGCGCAGCCGGAGCGTCGTCGCCCCCCACGCCTCGGGCAGGTGCGGCTCCACGACGAGCGTATCCGGGCTCGCATACCGGACGCCCGCGAAGCCCTCGACCGCGGCGGTGAGCAGACCCGCCAGACTCCACGGGTTGACGGGCGCACCGCCGACGCCCGGTGCCGCCTCCGCGCTCCGAGGGTGGCCGTCGACGAGTTCGGGGATCGCCCCGGCGGTCCCGCGGCTGAGGAGCAGGTCGGCCTGGGCGGCGAACAGCTCCCCTGCCGGGGCCGCTCCGCCCGTCTGCGCCATGAGCGCGATGACTGGCCCGGCCAGCATCGTCCATACCGCCCCCTCGGTCCGCGCCGCGGCGAGCGGGTACAGCCCGCGGCTGTCGAGGTACGGGTGGAACAGGCTGTCGGTCTGGGCCAGGCTCGCGACGCCGTACGGGAAGACGAGGCGCTCGGCGAGCGGGCGCGCGAGCGCGGCGCGGCGGGCGTCGGGCATCGCGCCGCGCATCCGGGCGAGGGCGCGAAGGCCGCCCGGGCGGACGTCCGGGAGCGTCTGCTGGCGCGCGTCGAGGCGGTC
>JANPJI010000054.1:0-2092 GCA_031425425.1 Rubricoccaceae bacterium | reverse complement strand
GGGAGGAGCGCGCCGAGGCCGAGGCCGTGCTGGAAGTCGGCCGTCGTCGCGACGACCGGGAGGTGCCACAGCGCCCAGACGGCCCCGAGCACGAGCGTCCCGCCGACCGGCCCGAACCGCGCTTCGAGGCGCGGGAGGGCGAACCCGCGCCACCCCAGTTCCTCCTGCCCGCCGCCGACGACGGCCGCGACGGCGAGGGCGGGCGCGTAGGCCGCCAGCCGGGCGGGGAGCAGAGTCCAGTCCACCGCGCCGCCCGCGAGCGCGTACGCCGCGCTGGCCGCGAGCGTCAGGGCGACAGGCACGGCGACGGCCATGGCCCACCACCGCGCCGGCACGCGCGTGAGGAACGCCGCGCGGAGCCAGCCGCCGACGCTCTCGCCGGCCAGCCACGTCGTGCCGATTGCCGCGATGGCCGGCCCGAAGATGCCGGCCACGAACAACGCCCGCCGCAGCGGCCCGTCGACCCCGAGCACGACCGGCAGCCAGAGCCCCCACGAGACGGCGTAGGTGAGCGCGAAGAACGTAGCCGTCGGGTGGCGGCGCGCGAGGCGGTGCAGAGCGGTCACCGGGCGAACTCGAAGTCGATCCGGCTCACGCGGCCCCGGAAGTATGTCTTGCGCCCCTCGGGGAGGAGCCACGCCACCTCGCCGACGAGCGGGACGCGCATCCCCCCGCGCTCCGCGTAGTCCTCATACCGCCCTTCCCATGGGGCCGTCGTCGCGACGCCCGCGACGATGCCGCGCCCTCGCGCGTCAGCGTGGAACGACGCGACCAGGCCGTCGGGGCCGAAGCGGAACAGCAGCGTCGCGGCCGTGTCGCCGTCGCGGAGCGTCGCCCGTGCCGAGGCGTCGTCCACGGCCTCCCACCGGACGCCCTGGCTCGGGAGCAGCGCCGTCGGGTACCACGCGGCCTCGGCGAAGAAGCGCAGCAGCTCGCCGTGCGCCATCTCCGGCGTCCCGCGCTCGCTCGCGACGGGCACGAGCCCGAACAGCGCCGCGTGCAGGATCCCCTCGCCGCCGACGTAGGCGTCGTGGACGCGCGCGGTCACGCCGGGTGCCATCGCGACGCGGGCGTCCCAGTCGAACCCCGGCCGCCGCGTCACCACGCGCTGCGCCGACGTGAAGGGCTTCCAGCGGTCGGTGGCCTCGCCCATGTTGATCGTGCCGCCGAGGTCGAGGCGCGCGACCGCGACGAGCGGCTGCCCGTCGCGGAGCGCGGCGCGGAAGTACCGCTGCACCGGCGCCGGCAGTCCGTCCAACTCGCGCGCGTTGTACGTCGCGGGCTCGTGGGGGAGGCGCGCCGCGTCCATCCGGGCGTGGAGCGTCTTCGTGCCGGACCTCCAGCGGGCCGCGCCGAGCGCGAGTGTAGCGACGACAGTCGTCGTCAGGCCGAGAAGGAGGAGGGGCGTCTTGCGCATCGAACCGGGAGGAGGAGAGTGAACCCGAGCACTCCGGGACCGACTGGCCGGCGGGCGCGTCGGTTCATTGGGTGCGGAGGGCGAGGCAGGGAGTGGGGCTACACGAGGACCGCCTCGACGGGCCGCCGGAGCGAGCGCGGCATCGCCGGCCCGCGCCCGAACCGCACCACGAGGTTTGGCCGGCGCTCGCCCACGCCGAGCGCCGTCGCCAGCTCTGCCCGCAGCGCCGGGACCTCGACCGGCTGGTTCACGAACGCATTCCGGACGCCGAGCGCCGTCGCCTGGAGCGCGAACCGCTCGTAGCACCGGCCCGCCTCGACCCGGTGCGCGGCGTCGTCGGAGTCGGAGACGAACACGGCGATGCCGGCCGAGCTGCGGATGTGGCGCGCGTACGTGTCGTTCTCTTTGTCCGCCGTGAAGACAGACGAGAACAGGCGGCTCCCGAGCCAGCGCGGGACGGACGGGTTGCCCGAGGCGCGCGAGAACAGCCCGTCGCCGGTGCGGACCGCCTCGGCGTCGCCGAAGCGGATCCACGCCTTGAGCTCGCCCACGAACGCCGGGTCCGCCATCTGGGCCGTGTTGCCGCGGACGACGTAGGCGAGCACGCGCTCCATGTCCACCCGGCCGGTGAGCAGGCGCACGTGGACGCCCGCGCCCGTGCCGGCGCGCTCCAGC
>JANPJI010000053.1:0-1722 GCA_031425425.1 Rubricoccaceae bacterium | reverse complement strand
GCCTGGCCGGGTTATCCGTTCGAGAAGGTTCGGGGATGGCACCTGACACCAGAGCCAGAGTCCTTACGTTGGTGCTGCCACTCGCCCGGGCGCGACCTGAACTCGCCCGGCCCTCGCTCGTCTGTTGCCCTCCTCCCCTATGCACCGCTTGATTCTCGCCGCGCTCCTGCTCGGCTTCGCCGTACCCACGGCGCACGCCCAGGTCGTAATCAACGAACTAGACTCGGACACGCCGTCGGCCCCCACCAACGACGCCGCCGAGTTCGTCGAGCTCTACGGCGCGCCGAACACGTCGCTCACCGGGCTCATCGTCGTCTTCTTCAACGGATCGACCGACCAGTCCTACCTCACGATCGATCTCACCGGCCAGTCGACCAACGCCAGCGGTTTCTTCGCGGTTGGCAATCCGGGTGTCGTCGCCGGCGCAACGATCACGTTCCCGGTGAACACACTCCAGAACGGCCAGGACGCGGTTGCCGTCTACTCGGCTGCCGCGGCGTCCTTCCCCAACGCCACGCCCGTCACTAGCACCGGCCTCGTCGATGCCGTCGTGTACGGGACGGCTGACGTCATCGACACGGGGCTCCTCGCCGGGCTCGGACAGTCGGCGACGTATCAGTTCGAGGAGTTCTACAACGGCACGGCGGCCGGGGCGATCGAGTCGCTCGCGCGCCTCAACGTCCTCACCGGCCCCAACAGCTACACGCTCTCGGGCCTACTCTACGCCCAGACGCCGACGCCCGGCGCGGCCAACGCCGCCACGGTGACGGTCAACGAGACCTCGGGCGTGGACAACGTCGCCGGGTGGCGGCTGCTCGGCGTCCCGGTCGTCCGCCCCTTCGCGGAGGGCGCGCTGTCGTACTCGGTGGACCGGCTCGCGTCGATCAACCTCGTTCAGGGCATCGCGGCTGGCGCGAGCACGCCGGCGCAGTACCCCTCCGCGCCCGGCCCGAACATCCTCACGGCCTACGACGGCGGTGCGACGAGCGCCGCGTTTCTCCCCCCCGCGACGACCGGCGAGACCCTCGACCCCGGTGAGGGCTTCTTCTGGTACTTCTACGACCAGGACATCACGCCGACCTCGCCGGCCCCCTTCGGCGTGGGCACGAGCGTGAGCTACGAACTCACGAACCCGACCTTCGCGCTGAGCCTGTCGGGCCTCGGCGTCGACAACCGGCTGTTCGGGAACGCGCCGTACCAGACGCAGCCCATCCCGGTCACCGCGAGCGGGGCGTACATGGGCGCCAACCCGTTCGCGTACCCGGCGAGCCTCAGCTCCGTGGGCGTGTCGGCCGGGACGCTCTCGTCCAACTTCTCGGTCTTCAACCCGACCGCGGGCACGTACACCACGCTCACGACGACCGACGTGGTCGCGCCGTGGCAGGGCGTCTTCTTCCAGGTGACGGGCATCCCGGGAGGCACGACGACGATCCGGTTCACGGCGTCGTCCACGGGCGTCGTCCCGACGTCGAATGTGGCTCTCGTTGGCCGCCCGGCCAGCGCGGAGGCGCGGCTGAGCTTCCGCCTCGACGGCGTCCTCGCCTCGGGCGTGGCCGTCGCGGACTACGCCTCGGCCGTCCGGCTCCTCGACGACGCCACGACGGGCTGGGACCGCCACGACGGCATCAAGCTGTCGCCGCCGCAGGCCGAGCAGGCCCTCGTCGCCTTCGGCGGCGGGGAGCAGGCCGTCCTGTCGCTCCCGCTCGGCCTCGCCGAGGCGGT
>JANPJI010000052.1:0-2199 GCA_031425425.1 Rubricoccaceae bacterium | reverse complement strand
GGCGGTGCTGCGGGCACCGGTGCCCCGGGCGAGCTATTCGTCTTCGAAGTAGAAGTCCTCGTTCTGCGTCGGGTAGTCCGGCCAGACCTCCTCGATGCTCTCGTATGGCTCGCCGTCGTCCTCCATCTCTTCGAGGTTCTGGATGACCTCCTCGGGCGCGCCCGTCCGGTCGGCGTAGTCGATGAGTTCGTCCTTGGTCGCCGGCCACGGCGCGTCCTCGAGCGTCGCCGCGAGTTCGAGCGTCCAGTACATGTTGCGGGAGGGGAAGTGGGAGAGGCCCGGCGGAGCACCGGCGGGAGGGCGCACGATAGGGCCGCGATTTCCGAAACGCAACCCCCCGCACGGGCTCTTCTGTACGACCACGCACGGCCGCGCCGCGGTCAGCCGCCCTCGTCTCCGGCCGCTGCAGTCAGTCGAACGAGACCGTCTGCGATCGCGACGTCGCAAGGAGTTCGCGGTACTCGGCCGGCGTCACGCCGGGCACGAACGTCCCGACCGGGTTGACCGCGCTCCGGGCCGGGTCCAGTCGGCGGACCTCGTAGTGCAGGTGCGGGGCCGTCGAGAGGCCCGTGTGGCCGCTGGTCGCGACGACCTGCCCGCGGCGGACGGCCGCCCCGACGCGGAGGCCCGGCGCGGACGCCGTGAGGTGCGCGTAGCGCGTCATCTTGCCCGCAAGCGGGTGGTCGATCTCGACGACGTTGCCGTAGCCGCCCTGCGCGCCGACAAAGCTCACCGTCCCGTCGCCGGTCGCGTAGACGGGCGTGCCCGAGGCCGCGGCGAAGTCGACGCCGGCGTGCATCCGGCTCACCCGCAGGACCGGGTGGAAGCGCATCCCGAAGCCGGACGTCATGCGGCCCTCGCGGAGGGGCAGGATGGCCGGCTGCTGCCGCAGGACCGCGTCGCGGCGGCCGGCGACGGAGCGGAGCTCGGCGTAGGACCGCCGCTGGAGCGCCATCTGCCGCTCGAGCCGGTCGAACGTCTCGGTGGTCTGCGAGAGGAGCTCGCGCGTTGGCGTCGAGTAGCGCCCGAAGCGCTCGTCGGCCGCGCCGCCCGTACCCATCTGGAACCGGTCCTCGGAGACGGGCTCGGCGTGGAGGACGGTCCGGTACAGCTCGCGGTCCGTCTCGGCGAGCTCCGAGAGGTCGTCCGAGAACGAGGCGAGGTGCACGTTGGCCTCCTGAAGCTGCCCCCGGAGCGCGTCGATCTCGCTCCGCTGCGCGACCTCCGTCGGCGACGTCACGGTCTGCGAGAGCACTCCGACGCCGACGGCGGCGAGGACGAGGGCCAGCGACCCGACTGCCCCGGCCTTGAGCCACCACCCGCGCCGCGTCTGCGCGACGGCGACGAAGGTGCAGGCCTCGTGGTCGTAGTAGTAAACCGTGTTCTTGGCCATAGACGGCAGTCGCCCGGCGAGTGGTGGGTCGGTCGAGAGGGGCTCCGCAAACACCTTGCCAGAGGCCGGGCAGCAGGAGGCCTCCGGTGCCGAGCGCGGGCACGAAACACTCCACCCGAGCAGCCGGGCGGGCCGCAAACGTAGGGGAATGCCTGACGAGGTGCAAGTCTGCGTGCCCCTGCGGCCCCGTTCTCCTTCCAACCCCAACACGAAAACCGCTTATCCGGGCTCCACGCGCCGCCGGATGCGCCCGTCCGCCTCGACGACGGCCTCCGACTCGGGGAAGTCGTCGGTGCTGAGGTCGCGCATGAACCGCGCGACCTCGCCGGAGGGGTCCGGCTCCGGAATGCCCTCGCCGACCTGCCGCGCGGAGAGAATGCGGCCGGTCTCGAACACCCCGTCGGGGCCGAGTTCGACCTCCAGCACCGGTGCGAGCGCGGTCGCCCCGCGGATCGTGAAGCGGCCGTAGGTGGCGAAGTTGCCCAGCGAGTACGCGATGAGCCGCCCGCGGTACACCTCGACGCCGCGCGGAACGTGCGGGCCGTGCCCGATCACGAGGTCCGCCCCGGCGTCGACGACGGTGTGCGTGAACAGGCGGAGGTCGCCGCGGTCCTCGCCGAGGAACGTCTCGCGGCCGCGGGGGACGTGGATGCGGCCGCCCTCGGCCCCGCCATGGAACGACACGATCACGACGTCGTGCGTCGCGGCGACGCGCCGGACGAGCCGCGCCGCGGCGGGCTCGTCGTTGACCCAGTTCGAGTGGTCCGCCGTGTGGTACGCGATCATCGCCACGCGGAGGCCGTTCT
>JANPJI010000051.1:0-2917 GCA_031425425.1 Rubricoccaceae bacterium | reverse complement strand
GTGGGCATCGCGCGGGCCGAGCGGCTCGACGTCGAGGCGCGGCGGCTCGAGGCGTGGCTGACGGCCGGCCGCCACGGCGGCGCATCCGGTGCGATGCCCTGGATGGAAGGCCACTTCGACAAGCGCATCGACCCGCGCGAGCTGGTGCCCGGCGCGCGGAGCGTCGTCTCGGTCTTCGCGAGCTACTGGCAGGACGTGCCCGCGGCGCAGGCCGCGCAGGGACCCGACGCCCCGGCCCGCATCGCGCGCTACGCGTGGGGCGACGACTACCACGACGTCCTCAAGGAGAAGCTCGCCGAGCTCTTCGACGCCCTCGACCGACGCGCGGGCGGAGCCGGCGGGCGCGCCTTCGTGGACTCCGCCCCGGTGATGGACAAGGTGTGGGCGCAGCGGGCCGGCCTCGGCTGGCAGGGCAAGAACACCAACCTGCTCACCCGCACGCACGGCTCGTTCGTGTTCCTCGGCGAGCTCATCGTCGACGTCCCGCTCGAGCCCGACGCGCCGTTCACGGCGGACCACTGCGGCTCCTGTACGCGCTGCCTCGACGCCTGCCCGACGGGCGCGCTCGACGCGCCCTACCAGATCGACGCCGAGCGCTGCATCTCGTACTGGACCATCGAGAGCCGGAGCGCCGGCACGTTCCCCGCCGACCTCGCGCAACAGTTCGGGACGTGGGCCTTCGGCTGCGACGTCTGCCAGGACGTGTGCCCGTGGACCAAATTCTCCCAGCCGACGACCGACGTCCGGTTTCTCCCCCGCGCCGGGACGACCGACACGCCGCTGCGAGAGTGGGCCGAGCTGGACCTGGAGTCGTTCCGCGAGCGGTTCCGGAAGAGCCCCGTCAAGCGCTCGACGTTCGACGGCTGGGCGCGCAACGTTCGGCAGGCGATGGAGAATGCGGAGAGAGGGGATGGGGCATGAGGGATGGGCAGAATGCGCGATCCACGAATCTGCTCATGCCCCATCCCCTATCCCTCATCCCGCGACCGCAGGGAGCGTCACCGCAGGGAGCGCGATCGTGAACGTCGACCCTTCGCCTTTGACGCTGGTGACGGTGAGTTGTCCGCCCATCGCGACCACGAGACGGCGCGCGATGGCGAGACCGAGACCGGTCCCCTCGCGGTCGCGGTTGACGCGCGTGTCCTCCTGCACGAACGGCTCGACGAGCGCCTCAAGAAACACGTCGTCCATGCCGACGCCCGTGTCAGACACCTCGACCGTGACCTGCTCGTTCGCATTCGTGACGCGCACGGCAACGGTGCCGGAAAGAGTGAACGTCGCAGCGTTGTCGAGAAGCTGGGCGACGACCTGTTCGAGGCGCGGGGCGTCGGCCAGGGCGCAGGCCGGCTCGCCTGTCTCCACGTGGAACCCGATGCCTCGTGCCGCCAGGCCAGAGTCGAACCGGGACGCTACGGCTCGCACGAGCGCGGCCACGTCCACAGGCATTCGACCGAGGTCGAGGGCGTCCGTTTCGAGGCGCGACAGGTCAAGCAGGTCCGAGACGAGGCGCAGGGCACGGGTGGCGCTCTCGCCAATGGTGGCGGCGAACTCGGCAACCTCGGGCGGCGCGTCCGGCATCTCGGCAACCTCGTCGATGAGGAGTTCGGCGAAGCCGCGGATGGCCCCGAGAGGCGTCCGGAGTTCGTGGCTCATCAGGCGGAGGAACGCCATCCGGGCATCCGAGGCGCGCTCGGCGACGCGGCGAGCGCGGTCCAGCGTCGCCTCCGCCTCCTTCTGGGCCGTGACGTCCGAGAGGAGTCCGCCGGCGACAGGACGGCCGGCGGCGTCGAGGCTGGGGGTCGCTCGCTCGCTGACCCAGACCGTCTCGCCACGCGCGAGCGTCAGGCGGACGTCCACGCGCGACGGGTCGCCGGCACGGAGGCGGGCGTCGTGAGCCGCGAAGGCCGCACGGTCGTCGGGGTGGACGAGCGTCGCCCAGTCGGCGTCGCCGGCGAGGAGCGCGTCGGGGTCGAGGCCGGTGAGCGCCTCGGCCTGCGGGGTGACGAAGGCGTAGTCACGGCGGCCGTCGGGGCGGTGGCAGAAGGTGAAGAGGGCGTCGTCGAGGTCGGCGACGGTTCGCTGGAAGCGCGCCTCGGCGTCAGTCCACGCCCAGAGCGTGCTGAAGAGGGCTGCGAGGCGCGCCCCAGCGAGGCGCTCGGCGTCGGCGAACGGCTCCCACCGGCCGAGGGCGAGGACGCCCGGTGAGGCCCCGTCGATGGGCAGCAGGAGCGCGTGCGGCGCGCCGAGTCCGGCGAGGAGCGCGTCGTGGAGCGCCGGCCCGGCCGAGACGCTCACGGCCGTCCCGGCGCGGAGCGCGGGCCACGCGCCGAGGTCGAGGTCAAGCAGGTCCGAGGCCGCCCCGGCCGCGGCCGACGCGGGGGCGTTGGCGCCGCGGGCGACGACGGCGCAGCGGACGAGCAGGTCGTCGGCCCCGACGAAGGCCGCGCCGACGGCGGCGGAGAACGTCTCGGCGAGGCGCGCCAGCGCCGCTTCGAGGAGCGCGAGGGCGTCGGGACGCCCCAGGGCCGCCTGCCGGAGCGCCGCCTCGGCCGCCTCGACGCGGTGCTGGAGGTCGCGGGTTGCCTCGCCCTCGCGGCGCTCGGTGACGTCGGAGAGCGTGACGACGAGTGCCGCCGCACCGTCGGCGCCGCGAATGGGCGCGCCGGACGCCGCGACGACGCGGTGCGAGCCGTCCGCCCGATAGAGGGTCGCCTCGACGTCCTGGAACGGCCTCCCGCGGGCGACGAGCGCGCGGACGGCGGTGCGGAGCGGAGCGGCGAGCGCCGGCAGGCGGGCCGCCTCGCAGCCGGCCCACGACGCACCGGACGCCTCGCGGACCCGCTCGTTCTCGAACAGGACCGCCCCGGCGCGGTCCAGCAGCAGCACGCCGACCGGGCTCTGCTCGACGACGGCGAGG
>JANPJI010000050.1:0-7301 GCA_031425425.1 Rubricoccaceae bacterium | reverse complement strand
CGCCTCGCCGAGCGAGATCGCGTAGTCACCCTCCGGGACGAGCCCCTTCAAGCCGCGGTACAGCGCCTTGTGCTCGAAAAAGAGGACCGGGTTCGGGTCGTCGATGGCCGCGCGGAGCAGGCCCTTGGCGTCCTCGGGCGTGCCCGGCACGACCACCTTGAGGCCCGGCACGTGGCAGAACCACGCCTCGGGGCTCTGGCTGTGGAACGGGCCGGCCCCGATCCCGCCGCCGAACGGCGCGCGGACGGTCACGTTGACCGGCTGCCCCCAGCGGTAATGGGTCGCGGCGAGGTTGTTGACGATCTGGTTGAAGCCGCACGTGATGAAGTCCGCGTACTGCATCTCGACGATCGGCGTGAACCCGGAGACGGCGAGACCGAGCGCAGCCCCCAGCGCGCCGCTCTCGATGATCGGCGTGTTGCGGATGCGGTCCGCACCGAACCGCTCGACGAAGCCGGCCGTGAGCTTGAACACGCCCCCGTACTCGGCGATGTCCTGGCCCATCAGGACCGTCCGGTCGTCGGCGTCCATCGCGTGGCGGAGGCCGTCCGAGAGGGCGTCGATGAAGCGCGTTTCGGCGCGGGGCGCGCCAGCCGCGGGCGGCGGGACCGAAACGTGCGGCGGGGCGAACACGTCGGCACGCTCGGCCTCGGTCGTGCTTGTCGCCTCGGGCTGGCGGAGCGCCCACTCGGCGACCTCCTCGATCTCGGCGACGAGGGCCGCGTCGAGCGCGTCGAGGTCCACCTCGGGCGTGCCGGCGTCGACGAGGCGCTGGCGGAAGCGGGCGATGGGGTCGCGCGGAGCCCAGGCGTCGAACAGGTCCTGCGGGACGTACTTGGTGCCCGAGGCCTCCTCGTGGCCGCGCATGCGGAAGGTCTTGGCCTCGACCAGCGTGGGACCCTCGCCTCGGCGTCCGCGGCCGGCGGCTTCAGAGATGACTGCAATAACGGATTCAACGTCGTTCCCGTCCACGACCACGCCCGGCATTCCGTAGCCGGCGGCCGCATCGGCGATGTTCTCGACCGGGATGGCGTCGGACGTCGGCGTGGAGAGGCCGTAGCCGTTGTTCTCGACGACGAAGATCACCGGCAGCTTCCAGACCGCGGCGAGGTTGAGTGCTTCGTGGAAGTCGCCTTCGCGCGTGGCGCCTTCGCCGGTGAACGCGAGCGCGACGCCGTCCGGGAGCACGTTCTCGGACCCGCCCAGGCGCGCGGCGAGCCCGAAGCCGTCGGCCACGGGGAGCATCGCCGCGAGGTGCGAGATCATCCCGACGATCCGCTTCTCGGGCAGGCCGACGTGGAACGTCCGGTCGCGGCCCTTGGTGAAGCCGCCGTCCTTGCCCATGAGCTGGCAGAACAGCGGGCGCAGCTCGACGCCGCGCGTGGTCCAGACGCCGAGGTTGCGGTGCATCGGGAGCATCCAGTCGCTGTCGCGCAGCGCCCAGGCGCAGCCGACGGCGATAGCCTCCTGGCCGTAGCCAGAGAACCACTTCGAGAGGCGGTTCTGGCGGATGAGCCGCAGCATCTTGTCCTCGACGGCGCGCGGGAGCCGGAGCGCGCGGTAGAGCGCGAGCGCGTCGTCGGGGAGCGCCGGGGCGCTGGGGGGGGCGGCAAGGGTCTCCATCGGCGGGCAGGGCTGGGTGCGGCAAGGTGCCGAGGCGCGTTGCACGGGTCAACCCGCGGCGGAATCTTCGCGGCACGGACGCCGACTGTGGCGCGGACGTCAACGCGGCACGCGTCGCGGCGCGAATGCGGTCGGGTTGACGGCGCGGCGAGGGCACAGCTTGCTGAGCCCCTACGGCGCACGGATGGGGTGGGTGGTGGAACCAAACGGGATGCCCTGCCCAATCCCCTACTGCCCCTTCCCCATCAGCGCTGTGCGGACGGTCTGGAGCAGGATCTTGGCGTCCGTGCGCAGGCTCATGTTCTCGATGTAGAACAGGTCGTACTTGAGCTTCTGGCGGACGTCCTCGATGTCGGCGTCGTAGCGCCACTTCACCTGCGCCAGGCCCGTGATGCCGGGCTGGACGCGGTGCCGGCGGCTGTACAGCGGGATCTCCTGCGTGAGCGTCTCGACGAAGTACGGCCGCTCGGGTCTCGGCCCGACGAGGCTCATCTCGCCCACGAACACGTTCCACAGCTGGGGGACCTCGTCGATCCGGAGCCTCCGGAGCCATTTGCCGAGCGGTGTCGCCCGCGTGTCCGCCTTGCCGGCCCACACCGGACCCGTCTCGCGCTCGGCCCCCTCGACCATCGTGCGGTACTTGAACATCGTGAACGGCCGCCCGCCCCGCCCGACGCGCACCTGCTTGAAAATGGCACCTCCCGGGGAGGTCGCTTGGACGAGTGCCCCGACGAGGAGCCACAGCGGTAGGCCGGCGATCAGCACGACCGCACTCGCGACCACGTCCGCAATCCGCTTGGTGCGCTTCTCCCACGCCGGGATCGGCTCCGGGAGCACCTCGATGAGCGGCAGCCCGTAGATGTGCTCCGTCCGCGCCATCCCGCCGACGGCCGTGTAGAAATCCGGGACGAGCTTGAGTGAAACGGGTCGGCCGTCGCACACGCGCAGGACCTCGTCGAGGTACTGGTGGTCGTCCGACCCGAGCGCGATGAGGACGTCGCGGACGCCGAGGCGGTCGATGAGGCCAGGAAGCTCCGCGATGGCCGCCTCGGGGGCACCGGCCGCCGTCACCTCGACCGCTCCGGCGGGGAGAGCATCCCCTTCGGCATAGATGGGCCGCCCGGCCTCGTCGCGCCCGTCGTCGTGCGTCCCGACGAGCGTGCCGACCGAGATCGTCTCGGCGTGGCGCAGGCGGACTGCGCCAACAACCTCAATGCCGGCCGCCGGGTACTTCGCGAGGTCGTGGTAGAGTTCCTCGACGCGGTCGCTCCAGCCGACGACGACGGCCCGGTGCCGGCCGTGGCCCCGCAGGATCCGCGCCTTCTGGAACGCCCGGACCCCGAGGCGCACCGCGCCGACGCTCCCGACGACGCTCAGCGCATACGCCCCGACGGCCGCCCGCTCGGCCCCGGGTGCGAGCCGCCCGAGGTAATAGCCGAAGAAGAGCGCGAGCACGCCGAAAACGGTCACCTTGGCCAGCGTCATCAGCTCGTCGAACCGGCCGCCGGCATACCGCTCGCCGTACAGGCCTGAGAACGCGAACAGGAGAATCCAGCCGGCGACGAACGCCGCACCGGCCAGGCTCGGCTCCGGGGCGGCACTGGCGTGCTCCAGCCAGCCGTACCGCACGCACGCAACGTGGAACAGCGCCGTCGCGCCAACCAGCGCGAGGGCGTCGCCCAGAAGAAGGACCAGAAGCTCGACGCGTCGCGTCACCAGGAGTCGGCGGGAGAGAGCGTAGCGAGGGGCCTCGGCGTCGGGGGCGAGTGTGCGGGCGAAGGTAGGCGGGCGCGACCCGTCCCGCAAGGGACTTCACCGCGGACACCGCTCGGCGTCTGCCCCCGTAGCTTCCGGGAACACCGCTGCCCCGCTCTGTGCCGCCCCGCCACGTCCCCTCCGGGTGCCTCCGCACCCTCCTCCTCGTCCTGCTCGCCGCGGCGGCCGTCCCGGCGACCGTTGCGGCGCAGTCGCACCGCCTGCTCCCGCTCGGCGACCCGGCGTACACGCTCGTCGAGCGGCTCCAGCGACGCGGGCACCTGCTCGCGCTCAACCCGACCGCCCTGCCGTACGACGAGGCCGCCGTCGCGGCGGCGCTCGCGCGGCTCGTCCCGGCCGACCTCTCACCGACCGAGGCGCGCTGGGCGGACCGCCTCCGCCGCCGGCTCCGCCCGACGCCGACGCGCGCCGAGAGCGTCGTCACCCTCGAAACTGGCGGCGGCGCACGGGCGACCAACAACGAACGCCTCGACCCGGCCCGGTGGACAGACGCAGCGGACGCCACCGTCTCGGCCGGACCCGTCAACGTGTACCCCAACGCCCTTTTCCAGGCGAGCGTGGACGCAGGGCCGCTCGTGGCTCAGCTCGGCGCGCGGCTGGACACGTTCTACCCCGACGATCCCGACGGCCTCAACGTCGGCAACGTGTCCGTCTTCCTCCGCAACGAGGAGAGCCACGCGGGCGTGGTCGGGCGCGTCGGCGAGATCCGCTTTGGCGCGTACGCCCGTCAGTGGGGCGTGCCCTCCGGCGAGGGCGTGTTCGTGAGTGCGAACCCGCAGCCGTACGACGCGCTCTCGATTCGCATCGGCGGCGAGCGCGCGAGTGTCCGCTCGTTCACGGCCGAGTTGGACGCCGCGACGCCCGACGGCCGCTTCACGGGGCGCGTCGGCGACCGCTCACGCGAGGGCTCGCTCCGACGCTACCTCGCCGCGCACCGCCTCGACTGGCGGCCCGCGCCGTGGCTCGTCATCGCCGGGATCGAGACGATGATCTACTCCGGGTCCAACGCGAGCCTGTCGCTCCCGGCACTGCTGCCGACCTCCATCCTGTCGTTCCTCAACGACGGCGCGCCGAAGAACACCGAGAACAACGGCATCGTCGGAGGCCTGTTCTGGCTCCAGCGCGGGCGCGTGACGGCAACGGGACAGCTCGCGTTCGACGACTTCGACCTGTTCAACGACCTCGAGCCCGCCTCGATCGCCCTGACGGGCCAGGCCGTCGTGGCAGGCATCGCCGACGCCGTCGACGTGGGCGTCGGGCTGACGGTCGTGACGGCGCGGGCCTACAACACGTTTCTGCCCGAACAGACGTACGTCTACGCGCTCCGCGGCATCGGCGCGCAGACGAACGACGTCGTGGACGCGCGCTTGTTTGCCGACGCCTCGCTGGAGAACCTCCTGCCCGGCCTGACGGTCGGCCCCGAGGTGCGGCTCGTGCTCCAGGGCGAGGGCTCGTTCCGCGACCCGTACCCGCTCAACAGCGCCCCACTGATCCTCGTCGGCGACGCCGAGCGGACGCTCCGCCTAGCCGTCCGGGCCGACGTCACGCAGCCGTGGTGGTTCGTCCGCGCCAACGTGGGCGTCAACCTGACGCACAACGACGGGTTCGTGCGCGGGGCGGACCGGACGAGGTTCGTCGGCCTCGTCGAGGCCGGCGCGCGCATCCGTCTCGCCACGCCCGTCTCGCTCGACCTGTGACGGCCGCCCTCAGCTGGCGACGAACCGGAATGTGGCCTGGGTGGACTGGTTGACGCGCCGGGCGGCCGTCGGGAGCGGCTGTGCGCGGCACCGGCTCACGACTGCGCGGGCCGCGCGGACGAGCGTCGCGTCGCCGCGGCCCGTCGCCGAGACGTATCCGCCGTCGGGGCGGAACGTGACGGTGAGCGTAACCTGGCCGGGGACGCCCTCGAAGGCCGGCGTCGGACAGTCGTAGCTGCGGTTGCCGAGGGCGAAGCCGACCTCGCGCTCGCCGGTCCCGCCGGACCCGCTTCCCGCGCCGGAGCCCGCACCGTCGCCCGAACCGCCGCCGTTCTGGCGGCCGTCGCCCGTTCCCGCGCTCTGGCCGGTCCCGTTCTCCGTACCCGTTCCGGGCGTCTCGACGGGTCTGTTGGGACCCGTCGGGCGCGGGGCGGTCCGGGCGCGCCCCGGCGTCGGGGCGGTCGAGGGCCGGGCCGGGCGCTCGCGCGGAGGCACGCGCGCCGGGACGGGACGGCCCTCGGGGCGCACGTCGGGGCGCTCGCTGCGGACCGGGGCTGTCGCCGGGGGTGTCGGACGCTCGGGCTCAGGCGTCTCGGAGGGCGGCTCCTCACCGGCCGGACCGCCTTCCGAGTCCGCCCCGCCGGCCGCCGACTCCGGCGGACCTGAAATGTCCGAGAACGCGAGGTCGCCGGCCGTGAGCTCGATCTCCGTCAGCGTGAGCGTCGGCGGGTACTCGCGGAGGGCGTCGAGCTGGGGCGTCGGCGGCGGGCCGGCGGAGAGCCACAGCAGGATCGCGGCGGCGTGGAGGAGCGAGCTGGCGGCGAGCCCTTTTGCGAGGCGCTCGTTTTCAGCCCGCGTGCGGGCGGGGTTGCGAAGAGAGATCATCGGGCCTGGGGGGAGGGCCTGGAGATCCCGGAGACGGAATGTCTGGGGCCGGGGTTGCACCGGCCGCCGGGGTTACATGCCCGGCCCGGGGCGGGCGAAACGGTCGCCCGAGATGCGGTAGCCGACCGACACGCGGTGCGAGTACCCGAGTTCGGACGAGAGGCCGCCGAAGTCGCCGAAGCTGTAATCGACATTGAGGGCCCCGAGCTTGAGGCCCATCCCGACGGCCGGGGTGATCTGCGTTCCGAAGTCGGCGTTCGTCGTGAGGTCCGCGATGCCGGCACGGAACGCGAGCGCGTCGCGGTAGAGCAGCTCGCCGCCGATGCGCGGGCGGAACGTGAGGTCGCCGGCGTTGAGCACGTTGGCGCGCTGCCCGTCGAACCCGAGGTCAAGGTCCGCTGCGGCCGTCAGGCCAAAGTTCTCGCCGAACGGGATCTGCGTCGACGCGCCGAGGCGCGCGACGGGGAGCACGATCTCGGTCAGCCCGACGGGCCGGCTCGCGGCGTCGAGCTGCTCGAACCGCGCCTCGTCGATGGACCACGACTGGAGCATCCCGGTGACGTCCTGGAGGTTGGCCCCGAGGCGCACACGGCCGACCTGATACTGCGCGCCGACGTCGAGCGAGTAGCCCCACGCGCTGGCGAAGGAGCCGATGCCGCGGCGGACGACCTTGGCCGTCGCGCCGACCGAGAGCGCGTCGGTCACGCCGCGGGCGTAGGACAGGAACAGCGCGTTGTCGGCCGCCGAGAAGTACTCGACGTAGTTCTGCGCCTCGGGGCGCGGCAGGCCCGTCGCCGGGTCGAACGCGTCGAGCGTGTTGGCGATGTCGTCCACGGCCGAACGGACGAACGACACGCCGACCGTGCTCCGGGACGAGAGTGGGAACGCGACCGCTGCGTAGTCGAACGAGACGGCCCCGTCGAAGCGCTCGGCGTGCATGTACGCACCCTCCGGGACGGCCAGGGCATTCAGCCCGGCCACGTTCCAGTACCCGGCCGTGACGTCGTTGGCGTGGCTGACATAGGCGCCGCCCATTCCGAGGGCGCGGGCACCGACACCACCGGCGAGGAAGTCGGCCCCGTACTTGACGACTTCGGTCTGTGCCCCGGCCGAGACCCCGATGGTGGTCGAGACGAGGGCGGCGAGGAGGATCCTGGCGAGTTGACGCAGCGGCATCTGGAGGAGAGCGCAGTGAGAAGAGGTAGCCAGGATCAGCGGGTGCGGGGAAGCCGGAACGTGAGCGAAGGTCGGGAATTGCGCGCCCCGCGGCAAGGCCAACCGGCGTGGCCTGTGTTCTACGTTGGGAACGCGGGGTGCGCC
>JANPJI010000049.1:0-11209 GCA_031425425.1 Rubricoccaceae bacterium | reverse complement strand
AGGTCCACCCGGACCGTCGACGTGGCCGTGAGCGGGTTGCCGGAGACACTCAGGCGGGGGTGAGCCCCTGCGGGCGCGCCCTCTGCCGCCGTCGTCGAGCGCGGCAGGACAGCCCGCCAGGCCTCCTGCTGGCCCGCGGGGTTCGTCCCGAAACCGACCAGGACCGTCCCGTCGGCCGAAACGTCCCCGACCGAGCGGAGCGCCCAGCCGGCGAGGTCCACGCCGAGCGCCACGAGACGAGCCTGTACCGACACCGACCCGCCGAGGGCCGTCCAGATCATCGCATCGCCCGCCTCGCCGACGACGACCTCGCCGTCGGCCGAGACGCCGTAGGCGAGGCTCATCGGCGCGAGGCTCTGCATGCCGCCCGGCGTCCACCGGAACGCCTGGGTCGAGTTTCCCGCCGCATTGGAGAGGCCGACGACGACCCCGCCGTCGGCCGACGCCGCGAACGCTTCGCTTTCGAACGACCCGCCGGGGAGGTCGCCGATGCCCACCATCCCGGTGCCGGCCGTCCACCGGAACGCCTCCCAGCCATTCGCCCCGCGGCTCCGCCCGACCACGACGAGGCCGTCGGCGGAGACGCCGTTGGCCTCGCTCGACCGGAACGTCCCGCCCGGTAGCACGCCGAGTTGCACGACGCTGCCGCCCTGCGTCGCGAACGCCTGCTGGAGCGTGTTTGTGCTGACCAGGCCGACGACGACGTCGGTCTCCGACACGTCGCGCGCCCACCCCGACACGAGGCCCTCACCCGACAGGAACACCGGCGCTCCGGCGCTCCACGTGAACGCCTGCCCGAAGCCGGACGCCGTCAGCGCGCCGAGTCCGACGACGAGGCCGCTCGGCGAGACGCCCTCCGCGCGGAAGGCGCGCGCCGGGGCGTCGAACCCGCTCAGCACCGTCATGCCCGTGGCGGTCGTCCAGCGGAACGCCCGCTGCGGCTCGGTGCCCTGCGACCCCAGGCCGACCACGACGGACCCGTCGGGCGAGACCGCGCTGGCGACGCTCGTCGGCACCGCGGGGGGCTCCGTCGGGAGGATGCCGAGGCCCTGGAAGCTGGCCGTCTGGGCGCGCGGGGCGGCCGCTGCGGTGAGGGCGAGCAGGAAGCAGGCGATCAGGCGGCGCATGGCGGGGAGCGGAGGCGTGGAAACGGATGAGTCCGAATCTATCCGCATCCCATAAAGAACAAAGCACTTGTACCGAAATGTCACGAACGGTCGCGGTTACGCCCGCGGTCAGGCGTCGTCAGGCGTCGACGGCCTCGGCCGGTTCGAGGTCGGCGGCCTCCTCGTCCGTGTAGAGCCGCGAGTCGATGAGGAAGCGGAGGCCGAGCGGGATCTCGATCGAGAAGCTCGCGCCGCGGCCCTCGGTCACGTCAACGGTGAGCTGCGTGTGCTGCCAGTACGCGAACTGGTCCTTCGCCATGTAGAACGGCACGCCGTGGATGTCGCCGATCTTGACATCGCTCCGGCCGAGGCGGAAGTCGCCCTCGGCGAAGCACATCGGTGAGGAGCCGTCGCAGCAGCCGCCGGACTGGTGGAACATCAGCGGCCCGTGCTCGGCGCGTAGCTGGTCGATGAGGGCCTCGGCGCGGGGCGTCGCGAGGACGCGGGGGGTGGGCATTGGGGGATGCGGAGTAGGGCCGGGTGAACCCGGACCTGATACGGGATGAGCAGAACGGGCCGGCCGAGGCGCTGCGCGAGCAGGCCCCGGCCGGCACAACCGAGACGGTGGGGGCGGAGGCGGGGCCTGTGCGCGCAGAGACTCGGCGCATCCCCTCATCCCCCATCCCTCAGAAGAAGCCCATCGCGTTCTTGTCGTACGAGACGAGCATGTTCTTGGTCTGCCGGTAGTGGTCCAGCATCATCTTGTGGTTCTCGCGCCCGATGCCGGACTTCTTGTAGCCGCCGAAGGCCGCGCCGGCGGGGTAGAGGTGGTAGCAGTTGACCCACACGCGCCCGGCCTGGATGGCGCGGGGGACGGTGTAAAGCTGGTGCGCGTCGCGCGTCCACACGCCCGCGCCGAGGCCGTAGAGCGTGTCGTTGGCGATGGCGATGGCCTCGGCCTCGTCCTTGAATGTGGTGAGCGACACGACCGGGCCGAAGATCTCCTCCTGGAAGACCCGCATCGAGTTGTCTCCCCGGAAGACCGTCGGCTGGATGTAGTAGCCGCCCTCGGGGAGCCGGCCCGCGCCGTCGCCCGAGTGTCCGTCGCCGCCCACCGCTGTGCCGGTCGTCGTCGTCGTCGCGGTGCCGCCTTCCTCAGCGAGGCGCATCTCGGGCTCGGCGTTCTGGAGGATGCCGCCGCCCGTGAGCACCTCGGCGCCCTCGGCGCGGCCGATGTCGAGGTAGCGCTGGATCTTCTCGTACTGGTCGTTCGACGCCTGCGCGCCGAGCATCGTGTCCGTGTCCAGCGGGTGGCCCGTTTTGATCTTCTCGACGCGCTCGATCAGCCGGGCGATGAACGCGTCAGCGATGGACTCTTGGACGAGAATGCGGGACGGGCACGTGCAGATCTCGCCCTGGTTCAGCGCGAACATCGTCGCGCCCTCCAGGCACTTGTCGAAGAACGCGTCGTCGGCGTCCATCACGGACTCGAAGAAGAGGTTCGGCGACTTGCCGCCCAGCTCCAGCGTCATCGGGATCAGGTTCTCGGACGCGTACTGCATGATGAGCCGGCCCGTCGTGGTCTCGCCCGTGAACGAGATCTTGCCGATGCGGTCGCTCTGAGCGAGCGGCTTGCCCGCTTCGGGGCCGAAGCCCTGCACGACGTTCAGCACGCCCGCGGGCAGCACGTCCTTGATGAGCTCCATCCACTCCATGATGCACACCGGCGTCTGCTCGGCGGGCTTCAGCACGACGCAGTTGCCGGCCGCGAGCGCGGGGGCCACCTTCCACGTCGCCATCAGGAGCGGGAAGTTCCACGGGATGATCAGGCCGACGACGCCCAACGGCTCGGGGAGGTTGATCGAGATCGTGCTGTTGTCCAGTTCCGAGATGCCGCCTTCTTCGGCGCGGATGACGGACGCGAAGTAGCGGAAGTGGTCCACCACGAGCGGCATGTCCGCCGCCATCGTCTCGCGGATCGGCTTGCCGTTGTCGACCGTCTCGACGCGGGCGAGGAACTCGAGGTTGTCCTCGGTGATCTGCGCGATTCTGTTCAGGATGTTCGAGCGTTCGGTGGCGGACGTCCGGCCCCACGTCTCGAAGGCGGCGTGGGCGGCGTCGAGCGCGAGGTCGACGTCCTTCTGGTTCGAGCGGGCGACCTCGCAGAAGGTCGCGCCATCGATGGGGGACGGGTTCTCGAAGTAGCGGCCGTCGACGGGCGGCGTCGGCTGGCCGTTGATCCAGTTTTCGTAGCGGTCGCGGAGCTGGGGGCGTTCGTGGAGCATCGGAGCGGGGAAAGGGGAGGGGTGCCCCTTGCGCGACATGCGCCGGGGCCTTTACTTGGCGTTCATAATCGGAAGGGCTTCCGGCGGGTGTGTAGCGCAGTCCTGCCCTAAAATCGCCGGATCCTGTCACGCCCCGTCCGGGCCGCCGCTCTCTGGGTCGCCATGCTGTCGTCCGCTGCCACGCAGTCCCGCTTCGTGCGCCTCGAACGGGCGCGCCCGCTCCAGACGGCCATCGAGAACCGGACGACGTTCGGTGCCGAGTCCGCCGAGTTCACGGTCTTCGACACCGTCCGCCGCGCCGAGCGCGTGCCGCTGCGGGCGGCGAACCCGCTGTACTGCGGGATGGTGACCGGCCGCAAGCTGGTCCACACCGCGGCCGGCGAGGCGATCCCGTTCCTGCCCGCCGAGTCGCTCGTGGTGCCGTCCGGCGAGACGATCACGATCGACTTCCCCGAGGCCAGCGACGAGCAGCCGACGAAGTGCCTCACGGTCGAGATCGACCGGGCGCGCGTCCGCAGGATCGTGGACGGCCTCAACGAGACGGCCCCGCGCACCGCGGACTCGGGCGAGTGGGCCTACTCGGATCGCGAGGTGTGCCACTTCACCAACTCGCCGGGCATCGACCGGACGCTCGGACAGCTCGTGGGCCTGTTCCTGGACGACGACCCGGACCGCGACGTGCTGATCGACCTCCGCGTCCAGGAACTGGTCGTGCGGATGCTCCGCGCCGAGAGCCGGCGGCTGCTCCTCGGCGAGAGCGGCCGCCGCGCGGCCACGAACGGGCTCGCCGCCGCCGCCGAGATGGCGCGCCACCGCCTCGGCGAGGCGCTCCGCATGGCGGACCTCGCCGCGGCGGCGTGCATGTCCGAGTCCGCCTTCTACCGGGCCTTCCACACCGAGTTCGGGCAGACGCCGCTGGCCTACCTCACCGGCCTGCGCGTCGAACGCGCGCAGATGCTGCTCGCCGACCGCCGCCGGTCCGTGACCGACGTCGCGGCCCAAGTCGGGTTCGAGAGCGTGAGCCACTTCATCCGGGTCTACCGCGCCCACGTGGGGCGGACGCCCAAGCAGGACCAGATCCACGCCGCGGCCTGAGCGGAGAGCCCGTGGCGCGGTGGGGCGGTATGTCGCCGCTGACCGAGACGAGCATGCGGCCCGGCGAGGTCGCCACGCGAGTCGCGCTGCGGAGTCCGCGGCCTTCCGCGTCGCTGCAACGGGCAGACGCTTGGATGACCGGATTGCGCCGACGGCAAGGCCGAGTGCGCCGAGGCTGGCGGGCACCGCGGCACCGCTCGTCGAGGCACGCCAGACCGTTCGCGAGGCGTTCGAGCGCGAGGCATTGGGGCACGAGAAACGGCCCGGCTCGCTGGTTCGGCGACCAGCCCACCGCGGTATTCTGGTGCGACTTCACTCCGGGATCTGGTATGCGGCTAGCTCTTCTCTGCGGGTCTCTTCTCGCTGCCGCGGTCGCCCACGGGCAGGCCGCTCCCGACACTCTGCGTCCGCCGGCTGACAGCCTGAGAACGTACGGCTGGACCGTTGACGCAGACGATGAATGGCTCCTCGTTGGCGCGGACGAAATTCCGCCGGCCGGCGGTCTGTCGAGCGATCCCAAGGGAACCGTCTTCGTGTACCGCCTTGGCACCGGCGTCCCGACACTCGCGGGGAGGCTGACGTCCGACCGGCTCGGCCGAGAGGACTGTTTTTCGTGGAGCATGGACATCCGTAGCAACGTCGCCATCGTCGGGGCTCGGTGCGAGTATGCAGATGGGCAAAGCGGGGCGGCCTACGTCTACCGGTACGACGGGACGGGCTGGGTGCGCGAAGCCAAGCTCCGTGGATCGAATCTGGTCGGCGTGGAAGGTCCCGTCTACGGCTTCGGACAGAGCGTCGCAATCGGGGAGGGATACCTCGTGGTGGGGGCCCCACTCACCCCAAACCCCGACAACCCGACGGACGACTTCGGGAGCGGAGCGGCGTTCGTGTTTGAAAGACAGGGCGGGGCGTGGATCCACACGGCGACGCTCGTCAACAGCGACACCGGCGAACAGCGCAACGAGACCTTCGGCGCTTCGGTCGCCGTTATCGACGACTCGACCCCTGCCGTCGTCATCGGTGCGTACCAGGGACTCGGCCCCGGTGCCACGTCCCGGCGCGGGGCGGTTTACGTGTACGAACGCCAGGGAGTGCAGTGGACAGAGCGGACCCGACTGCTCGAGCCCTCGGAGAGCCAGAACACCAGTTTCGGCGGGTACCTGGGGTCGGGCCGGGGCGCAGTGGCCATCTTCTCTCGCGAGTCCATCTACCCACTAGACCATTCTGCGGGAGGATGGCATGTCGGAGAGGCTCTGACCCCGCCAAGCTTTCTCCCCCACGATGTGGCACGGTGGGGGTCTACGGTGGTTGCCGTGGGTGGCACCGTCGGGCAGTTCCCAGACTTTCGGTACCCGATCCAGGTGTACACCGAGGAGGAAGGCACGTGGAGGACCCGTGCTGAGTTCACGCTGGACTACCTCCAGTCCGTCACCGTGAGTGTGAATAGCCGCGACCTGTTCGTGGGCCGGGCATACGGTTCGTTCACGTCGGAGCCAGACTACGTCCTCGTTCAGCGGCTGGCCAGCCTGACGGATGCCGCGCCGCCGCCGCCCGCTGCACATGGACTCGACGTGATGGTGATTCCGAACCCGTCCTTTGGAGCGGCACATGTTCGGTTCGAGACTGACGGAGCAGGCCCGGCACGTCTGATGGTCGTCGACGCGCTCGGGCGCCGCGTGACGGAGCGGACGTTCGCGGTGCTTGGGGCGGGTCCGCACGAGATTCTGATAGACCTCGGCCATGTGGCCCGCGGCGTGTACGTCGTCCACATCGAAGCGGCGGGCAAAACCGCGACGAGCGTGCTCGTGCGTCGGTAGGTACCCTGAGGCCGCCCGCGAGGCGTTGCCGCACAAAGAGTGGTCGGGTTGGGGCTCGCGGAACTCCGGCCAACCCTGAGCGCTGAGCCGAGTCGGAACAAGGACGGGCCGGGCGGGAGTTGACCGTTGCACCAAACGTCGGCGCGGCCGGCGTGTCTCGTCTCTCCTTCCCCTCCCCACGTGGCCAAGATCACCACCTCCACCGCCTCGGTCGAAACCGAGATTTTCTACCAGGACATCGGCGCGGGCCAGCCCGTCGTGCTCATCCACGGCTGGCCGCTCTCGCACCGGATGTGGGAGCCGCAGGTGCCGGTCCTCACGGCCGCCGGCTTCCGGACGGTCGCCTACGACCGGCGGGGCTTCGGCCACTCGGGCTTCCCCGCCGGCGGCTACGACTACGACACGTTCGCGGCCGACCTCAACGACGTGCTGACGGAGCTCGACCTTCGCGATGTGGTCCTCGTGGGCTTCTCGATGGGCGGCGGCGAGGTCGCCCGGTACCTCAGCCGCTACGGCACGGAGCGCGTCTCGAAGGCCGTCCTCGTGAGCTCGGTCACGCCGTTCCTCGGCCAGACCGCCGACAACCCCGACGGCGTCCCGCAGCACGTCTTCGAGGGCATGCTGAAGGACATGACGACGGACCGCGCCGCCTTCCTGCAGGCCTTCAACAAGGCGTTCTTCAACGACGGCCTCCTGACCCACCCCGTGAGCCAGGGCCAACTCGACTACGCGTTCCAGATCGCGATCATGGCACAGCCGCTCGCCACCGTCGAGTGCGCCAAGGCGTTCGCCGGGACCGACTTCCGGCCCGACATGACCGCGTTCACCGTGCCGACGCTCATCGTCCACGGCGACGCGGACCAGACGGTGCCGATCGAGGCGTCGGGCGACCGCGCAGCGAAGATGGTCCCGAGCGCGCGTTACGAGGTCCTCTCGGGTGCCCCGCACGGGCTCTACCAGACGCACGCCGCGGAGTTCAACCGGATCCTGCTGGACTTCCTCGGAGCCTCGACGTCAACGACGACCGCCGCCGAGGCGCAGAAGTAGGTCGCGTCCGCCGGCCACTGGCGCGGGTCGCTCCGCCCCGCGCGGGGCGGCCCGCGCGCGTCAGCGGGCGACCCGCACGGCAACCCGCCTCGTCTCGCCACCGGCGAGGACGAAGGCCGCCTCCCGAAACCGCGGCGCGCGGAGCCGCGGGCGCACATCGTCGGAGACGCCCCACGCCTCGCGCGGGACGCCCAGCACGGTCCGGTCGACCTCAAGGTCGCCGTCGAGGTCGTGAAACGCCGCAACGGCATAGGTGCCCGGCAGGAGCCCGTCGAACCGGCACTCGACGCCGCCCGGCCGGGACCGCTGCCGGAGGACCCGCGCGCCCGACGTGTCGAGCGGGAAGCCGGCTGCGGCCGAGAAGAGCGCGCACGCCACCTCGCCCGTGTCGCCACGGACCCCGGACACAGCGACGACGACCGCCCCGGTCCGTGCAGAGGCCGACACGTCCGCCGGACCGGCGGAGACGGTCAGGGCGGCAAGAAGGGTGAAACCGGAAAGACGGACCATGCCGGCGGAGGGACGTGCGAGCGAGAGATCCGGGGCGACCCCGGCTCAGGCGTGCGCGGTCATGCCAGCCATGACGGTGCCCATGATCCGGGTCCGCACGGACCGCGGCAGCGGTGCCAGCGACAGCCCGAGCACCTTGGACAGGGCGCCCGGGAGAAGGGTCGGCTTGTGGCCGAGCGCGTTCAGCGTCGGCACAGCGACGTCGGCGGGGGCGAGGGCCCGGCCCATCTGCATCGCGGCGCGCGCGGCGAACCCGGTTTGGACCGGCCCCGGAGCCGACGACAGCACGTCGACGCCACGGGGGGCGAGTTCGGCGTGGAGGCCCTCGGCGAGCGTCTGCACGAAGGCCTTCGTCGCCGCGTACGCTGCGGCGCGGGGCGTCCCCTGGAAGCCGACGATGGAGCCGAACAGGACCAGCCCGCCGCGCCCGCGAGCGGCGAACCGCCGCCCGAAGTGGTGCGACGCCCGGAGGACGGCTCGGACGTTGACGTCGAGCATGTTCATCTCTCTGCCGAGATCAGCGTCGAGGAACGCGCCCGACGTGCCGAAGCCCGCCGCGGCGACGAGCAGGCCTACGTCGAGGCCGGCCGTCGCCGCTTCGACGGCGTCGGACCCGGCGTCGGTCGAGAGGTCTGCGCCCACCGTCCGAACGTCCACACCGTGGTCTGCGGCGAGGGCGGCGGCGAGGCCGTCGAGCACGTCGAGGCGGCGGGCCACGAGGACGAGGTGCAGGCCGGCACCGGCGAGCGCCTCCGCCGTGGCGCGGCCGATGCCGTCGGAGGCGCCTGTGACGACGGCCCAGGGGCCGTAGCGGGCGCGGAACCGGTCGGGGTGATGGAGGCGGGCGGGCATGACAAATCGGAATGTGACGGGTGCTAAGATGGTCTATCCTCCGCGCGTTGTCAAGCCCTGCCCGATGCCACCCACGCCCGGCCCCTACCACCACGGCGACCTCCGCCACGCCCTTCTCCGCGAGGCCGCAGCGGTCCTCGACGAGTCGGGCGTCGGTGCGCTCTCGCTCCGCGACCTCGCACGCCGCGCGGGCGTCTCGCCGACGGCACCGTACCACCACTTCCGGGGCCGCGCCGACCTCGTCCACGCGCTCGCGCTCGACGCGCTCGACGCGCTCGACGCGGCCCTTGCCGCCGCCGACGCCACGCAGACCGACCCGGCCGGGCGGATCCGCGCGCAGGGCGTCGCCTACGTTCTCTTCGCCGTCACCCATCCCGAGCGCTTCCGCGTCGCCTTCCGGGCCGAGACGGGTGGACCCTTCGAGCACCTGGCCGGACCGGGAGGAGCGCTCCCGGAAGACGCGCCGGCGTTTCGGCACCTCGTCCGCGCCGTCCGCGCGCTCACGGCCGACCCGGAGCGGCAGGTCGGGCTCGCCCTGGCCACGTGGAGCCTCGTTCACGGCCTCGCGTCACTCCTGATCGACGGCCCGCTCCGACCGTTCGCCCGCGACCAGGTCCGTGGGCTCGCCGAGCGCGCCGTCGCGCAGTTCGTGCTGGACGCGTGAGCGGGCGCGCAGTCTCACGGGCAGCCGGGTTGCCTGGGGTAGGTGGAAGAGAGCGTGCCGCCGGACGGTAGGTTGGGCCTCCGCCAGACCCTCTCGCCGTGCCGCCTCCGCCCCACGTCCGCGCTGCCGTCATCGGGACCGGCTTCGGCGGGCTCGGCGCGGCCATGCGGCTTCTCGCCGACGGCGTGGACAGCCTCGTCGTGTTCGAGCGGGCCGAGGCCGTCGGGGGCGTCTGGCGCGACAACGTGTACCCCGGCGCGGCGTGCGACGTCGAGAGCCACCTGTACGCGCTTCGCGACGTGCCCAACGCGGCGTGGAGCCGGCGCTTCTCGGGGCAGGCCGAGATCCGGGCGTACCTCGACGCAGTGGCACACGAGCACAGACTCACCGAGCACATCCGCTTCGGGCACGACGTCGCCGGGGCCGTGTGGGACGACGGCGCGGCCCGCTGGCACATCGCCACGACCGGCGGCGACTGGACGGCCGACGTGCTCGTCTCGGCCTCGGGCGCGCTCGCCGAGCCGCGTTTCCCCGATCTCCCCGGCCTCGGCACGTTCGCCGGCACGGTCGTCCACACGTCCCGGTGGGACGAGCGCCTCGACCTCGACGGCGCGCGCGTCGCCGTCGTTGGGACGGGGGCCTCGGCGATCCAGGTCGTGCCGGCTATTCAGCCGCGCGTAGGTCACCTGACGCTGTTCCAGCGGACGCCCGCCTGGGTGCTCCCGCGCCGCGACCGCGCGCTCGGGGCGGCCCTCCACACGCGCCCGCGCCTGCACGCGGCCGTACGGGCTGCGCTCTACGCGCGGCACGAGGCCCTCGGTCTCGCCTTCCGCCACCCGCGCCTCGCGGCTGTCGTCGAGCGCGTCGTCTCGGCGCACCTCCGGGTGCAGGTGGCGGACCCCGGCCTGCGCCGCCGGCTCCGGCCGAGCTATCGTCTCGGCTGCAAGCGGCTCCTGCTGTCGGACGACTACTACCCGGCCCTCACGCAACCGAACGTAACGGTGGCCGGATCTGCCGTAGAGGTCCGCTCGCACGGCGTCGTGGACGCGGCCGGCGCAGAGCACGCGGCCGACGTGCTCGTGTTCGCGACCGGCTTCCACGTCCACGACCTCCCCATTGCGGACCGGATCACAGGCCGCGGCGGGCAGACGCTCGCCGCGGCGTGGGCCGGCGCGCCGTCGGCGCACGTCGGGACGACGGTGGCCGGCTTCCCCAACCTGTTCCTGATGCAGGGGCCGAACACCGGGCTCGGCCACTCGTCCGTGATCCTGATGATGGAGGCGCAGATCGACCACCTCGCCCACGCAGTGGGCTACATGGCCCGGCACGGCGTCGCGGCCGTGGAGCCGCGGGCCGAGGCGCAGGCCGCCTTCGTCGCCGATGTCGACCGGCGCAGCGCCGGGACGGTCTGGATGGCTGGCTGCCAGAGCTGGTACCTCGACGATGCGGGCCGCAACGCGGCCGTCTGGCCCGGCTCCGTCGGCGCGTTCCGCCGCCGCGTCGCGCCGTTCCGCCCGGCCGAGTATCATCTCCGCCCCGGCTCCGCTCACCCGCCCGCCTCGCCCGTGCCCGACATCCCGCTGAACCTCCGCGTGCGCGGGACGGTCGCTCGCGGCCTGAGCCTCCTGCCGGCGGCGGCGGCGGCGCGCCTCGCCGGCGCGCCGGTGGAGATCGACGGGCAGCGCCTCGACCCGCACGTGCAACTCCTGCTGCGCCTCGAACCGCGGCCCGACGCCGAGGGCGAGTTCCGGGCGGACCCCGTCGCGGCGCGCCACCGCCTCCGCCGCGACGTGCTCGCCGTCCGCGGCGCGCGGACGCCCGTCGGCCGCGTTC
>JANPJI010000048.1:0-3999 GCA_031425425.1 Rubricoccaceae bacterium | reverse complement strand
GTCAGCGCGCAGCACGTCCGTCTCTCGGTGTCCGACGTGCTCGGCCGCGAGGTTGCTGTGCTCCACAACGGCGAGCAGAGGGTCGGCCCGCACGAGGCGCGGTTCGAGGCGCGCGGCCTGGCACCAGGCGTGTACGTCGTCCGGTTGGAGGCGGGCGGGTCGGTGGCGGTCAGCCGGGTGACGGTTGCGCGGTGAGAGAAGGCGCACGGCGGGAAAACTGGAGACGCGCCTGTCCGCACGTGGGGCAGGCGCGTTTCGCGCGTGGGCCGTAGCGGAGTCGGACCGCTGACCTCTTCACGGCCACAGGAGGAGGTACGGAGTTGGCGGCCCGACGAGCACGGGATCGGCCAGGAACGCCTGGAACGCGCGCGTGACGCAGGACGACCGCGTCTCGGCCGGCCTGCGTCACGCGCCCGGCCGTGGTGCCTCGACGAGCGTCGTCCGCGCCTCGACGCGAGCGAACGAGCCGAACACGCCCAGCCCGCCGACGACGTTGGTGGTCACGTTGGGGATCTCGCCGGGCGAGATCGTGGTCGGGTTCTGCTGGAGCGTCTGCGTCTCGACGAAGTCCTGGAGCGCGGCGTCGAGCGCGACGAGCGCGATCGTGGCCGGCCCGTAGAAGCCGAACGCCAGCCACGGCACGTTCACGATGGCCGTCCCGTCGCCGGGGAGGATGTAGCTGGCCTCGTTGATGATCGGGGACGTGCCGGAGGTGTAGAGGTCATTCGGGTCGTCCTCGCACACCAGGAACGCGCCGGCCTCGTCGCAGTTGGCGAACAGCGCCACGAAGGGCACGGGCCGGAAGCGGCCGGGCACGTTGAGGCTCCGGTAGCGCGTCTCGCCGTCGACGAGGATCTCTTCGAACTCGTCCGGGGCGAGCGCCGCCGTCGTCGCGACGTAGACAGACTGCCGGCCTGCCGTCGGGGCGATCGAGATGCGGAGCTGCGGGCCGAGCGGGTCCGCCTGGTAGACGAGCGAGTCCGGCGGCGGGATCAGTACCTCGAACGTGGCCGGGACGGTCGTCTCGGCCGTCACGGTCTGGCCGAGCGCCACGGCGACGAGGCGGTACGTCCGTCCAGGAGTGGCACCGACCGGGCCGGCACCCCGCAGTGAGTAGGCCGTCCGGTCGACATCGTAGACGTACGCATACGACGCCTCGACGGAGCCGTCCGGCCGGAGCAGCTGGACCTCGACGGACGCATCGGTGATCGCGGCTGTGGACGGGTCGTACACCTCGCCGAGCGGGACCGTCCGCGTCAGGCGAACATCCCCGAGACGCTGGCCGGCTTCGAGGAAGGCCGACACGACGACCTGGTTGCCGGGGTCGGACGGGCCAGAGGTGTCGCACGCGGCGAAGGCCAGCGCCGCGACGAGGAGGAGAAGACGGGCCACAGTTAGAAGCGGACGGTGAACGAGACGTTGGGGAGGCGCGGCAGCTGCGTGACCCGCGTCTGCTCGACCGGGTTTTCGTCGAAGTCGTACGTGATGAACCACACGTTGCGCCGGCTGTACGTGTTGACGACCTGCACCTGGAGCTCGGTGTCGCGCAGGAACAACAGCCGGCCCGTCCGCTGCACGCCGAGGTCGACGCGGTGGTAGGGCGGCAGGCGGGCGTTGTTGAGCGCCGGCGAGAAGAGCCCGTCCGCGGACGACGTGGCGAACGGGAGCCCGCCGACCTCGTAGCGGCTCGTCGGGGCGGTGTAGGCCTGGCCCGTGGCGTACGTGCCCGCGACGGTGAGCTGCACCCCGCGGCCGACGTCGAGGCTCGCGACGGCCGTGAGGTCGTGGAGGCGGTCGTACTTGGGCGCGAACGTCTCGGAGAAGGCGGGCTCGAGCGGGTACCGCCGCCGGGTCGTGCTGAGCGTGTAGCCGATGAGGCCCGTCAGGCGGCCCGTTCCCTTTTCGAGCAGGAACTCGGCCCCGTAGGCGTAGCCGCGGCCGAAGCGGAAGAGGGCACGGTACGGCAGGCCGGAGACGTCCTGAAGCTCGGGGCGGGTGTCGAACAGGTCCCGCATCGTCCGCCCGTACACCTCGACGTCGAACCGGTAGCCGCGGCCGATGCGCGTCTTGGCACCGAGCACGAGCTGGTCGGACTCCTGCGGCGGCACGCCGACGCCAGTCGTGACCCACGTGTCGAAGCCCGAGAACGCCTCGTTCGAGATCAGCGACAGGAACTGGTGGTAGCGCCCGGCCGCGGCCTGGAGCACCACGTCGTCGCCGAACGACCGCTCGACCTGGAGCTGCGGCGAGAACCGGACGTACGACGCCGGGACGCCCGGCGCGTCGGTCGTCCGGTCGTCGGTGACGCTGCGGAACGCCTCGGCGCGGACGCCGGCGGTGAGCGAGACGCCCGCGCCGGGGCGCAGCCGGGTCTGGACGTAGCCGGAGCCGTAGCTCGACGGGTTCTGGTAGTCGATGGCCGTCGTGCCGTTGAACTCGGAGCGCAGCCCGAGGCGCAGCGACCCGCCCCACACGCCCGAGCGGACGTTCACGGCCGGCGAGGGGCTCCACTCGGCGTCGAGCCGCCCCGAGTAGTCCGTGATCGTGTTCGGCCGGCGGAACGTCGTCTGGGCGATGGTCCCGACGGGGTAGCTGAAGTAGCGGCTCGCCGTGACGCGCGCCTGGGTGAAGACGGTCCCGGAGAGGACGCGGTTGTAGGCCGCCGAGAGCGTCCGGTTGCCGTAGTCGAGCACGAACCGGCTGTCCTCGCCGAAGCCGAGGTCCACGCGGTCGCGGCCGGCATAGACGGCCAGCGAGAGCCGGTCGCGGGGCGTCACGTCCACGCCGACGCGGGCGTTGACGTCGTAGAAGTAGAACCCGTCCGGGACGGCCGTGCTGTCGGGCGTCGTCCGGAGGTAGGACAGCAGCGGTTCGAGCGTGGACCGGCGCGCGGCGAGCATGTAGCTCCCGCGCCCGCCGGTGCCGGGGATCGGGCCGTCGACGCCGACGCGGCTCGCGAGCACGCCGAGCGTGGCGCTGCCGTGGGTCTCGTTGCGGTTGCCGTCGCGGCTCGAAATGTCCAGCACGGACCCGAGCCGCCCGCCGTACTGCGACGGGTACGCGCCCTTGTAGAGCCGCACGTCGCGGATGGCGTCGGTGTTGAACGTCGAGAAGAAGCCGAAGAAGTGGGTCGGGTTGTAGACCGTCGTGCCGTCGAGGAGGATCAGCGTCTGGTCCGGCGAGCCGCCGCGGATGTAGAGCGCGCTCGAAAAGTCGGAGGCGGCCTTGACGCCGGGGAGCAGCTGGATGGAGCGGAACAGGTCCGCCTCGAACACCGACGGGAGGTCCTGGACGAGCCGGATCGGGACCTCCGCGACGCCCGGCGCGCGTTCCTCGGCGAGCGGCGTCTCGGCCTCGACCACGACCTCGCCGAGGCTCTCGGGCGCGAGGCGCACGTCGAGCTGGCGCGTCTCGCCGGCGGCGAGGGTGAGCTGGACCCGCTGCGCGGCGTAGCCGACAGTCGATACGCGGAGCACCACGTCGCCGGCGGGCAGGCCCGTCAGGACGTAGAAGCCCTGCACGTTGGTTGCCGCGCCCTGGCCCGTGCCGACGAGCGCGACGGTGGCCTGGACGAGCGTCTCGCCGGTCTCGGCGTCGCGGACGAACCCGTTGACGGTGCCCGTTTGCGCCGACGCCGCCGAGGCGAGAAGGGCCGTCGCACAAAAAAACCAGATACCAATCGTAAATCTTCTCATTACAGATAGATAGGTCACGTGTCGGAGTGGCCGCGCGTCGCGCGCGTCCGGTAACTTCACGCCAGGCGGAGGGCGAACGTCATCCCGCCGTCTGTCCGTGCCCGGCCGCCGAGACGCGGCAGTCAGCGGGTCTCGGCGCGAAGCCCCTCCGCCTCGTCGACGGTCTCCATCGAGATCGGACGGGCCGGGCGCGCACCGGTTGCGAGGAAATGGCGGACTTCGAGGACGGCGAGCTCTTTCTTTTTCGCCTCCAGCATCACGTCGAACGGCGCTTCGGGCGCGCCGACGGCGTCCATGACATCGA
>JANPJI010000047.1:0-3674 GCA_031425425.1 Rubricoccaceae bacterium | reverse complement strand
GACGTGGCCGTCCCGATCGTCGACGGCGCGGACGTGCCGTGGATGCCGTAGTGCGGCTCCGAGAGGGCCATCCAGACCACGCCGACGGCGTTGTTCGGGCCGGGCGGCAGCACGGCGTCCTCGCGGTCGTCGGGGACGCTTTCGAGGATGGCCGGCTGGTAGTGCCACGACGGGTTCTGGGCGATGTTGGTAATCCGGAAGTCGCCCTGCGGCGACGGGTCGTAGTCGGCCCCGAGCGTGACCGGCGCGTGGAAGATGACCGTGGCGTCGGCGGCGAGGGCGTGGAGGTAGCCGTCGCGCCCCGAGATGACGATCCGCGCGACGGCGTCGCGTGGGGCGGGCGCGCCGGCGACGTTGGGCACCCGGATGCGCGCGCCGGCGCTCAGGCTGTCCAGCGCCACGCCGGGGTTGAGCCGCTGGAGCAGGGCCGGCGAGGCGTGGTACTTCTCGCCGAGGGCCTCGGCGAGCGTCTCGAAGCCCTGCGCGTCCAGCTCGGCCCGCTCGTAGATGTCGGCCGGGATCGGGCGGAACGGGCCGCGGACGTCGGCGGCGCTCAGCGTCGCCGTGGTCACGAGCGAGTCGGGCGCGTCGGCGCGGCCGGCGAGCGCGCGCAGCGTCGCCGCGTCGACGAGGCCGGTCGCGGGGAGGGACGCGGCCTGCTGAAACCAGACGACGGCGAGCTCGGTGTTGTCGCCCCAGCGGCCGTCGATCTCGCCGCCGGAGAAGCCGGCGCGGTCGAGGAGCGTCTGGAGCTTGACCACGCTCGGCCCGGCGACGTCGCCGCCGAGCGGGAGGCGCGGCGGGGCTCCCCAGTCCGCCGTCGAGTCGATCGTCGCGAGCGTCTCGGGGTTGGCGCGGGCGGCCGCGGCGAGCGCGGCCGTGTCCACAGTGGCCCCGCGGCCGCGGCCGGCGTAGCGCGTCGCCTCGACCTCGGCGTCGGTCGGGAGCCCGCCGTCGCCGAAGACCGAGACCTCGCTGCTCGCCGCTGTCGAGTCGGACGGGGCGGCGGGTGCGTCGGTGCCGCTCACGCGGCACGCGCTGAGCAGCAGGGCGAGGGCGAGCGGACCGGCAGGGCGGTAGAGAGAAGACATGTTCGAGACGTGCGTAGTGGAACGTACGCGTCCAACGACGCGCCCGTCGGACGGTTGCCCGTCCTTCGCGAGATCGCGGGGAAGCCGGCGCACCCGGGCGCCGCGTGCCGCCGCTGTGCCTGCCGGGGCCTCATTCCGGCGTGCGCTCGTCGGGGCGCGTCCGCGCGCGGTCTGGGGAGGGGAGGCCGCCGTGGGCGGGAGCGGGGGGCGGGGCGAGAACGGCTCGAACGTGACGCCGGCCGGGAGCGTCGGTCGGAACCGGGCGAGGCGCGCCGCGAGGTCGGGGGCCGCCGCGGCGCGCGTGGCGAAGAACGCGACGTCGGAGCCGCCGAGCGCCACGTTCTTCGTGCCGATGGCGAGCGTCCCGAGCGGGACCCACGCGGCCGGGACCGGCGGGAACCAGTCGGGGTAGATCATCGCGAGGTCGGCGTGGTGCGCCGCGGCGAGCGTGCCCATCCACGCGCCCGTCGCGGCGGTGTCGGCCCGCCGGGCGCGGACGGCCTCGATGGAGCCCAGCCCGAACAGGTCGAGGACGTACGCCGGGCTCCGGTACGCGACGAGCCCGAGGTCGTTCACGGCGACGGGCCGCCGGTACTCCTCGGCGACGAACCGGGCCATCTGCGCCTGCTGCTCGTAGATGTTGCGCGCGGCGAGCGGGGCCGTGGCCAGGTCGAACAGGGCGGTCCCGGCGAGCGACACCACCGCGGCGGCGGCGAGCGCGGCCGTCGCCGCGGGGCGTGCGTGCCAGCGGGCGAGGAGGGCGGGCGCGTGGAGCACGAGGGCCACGACCGCGACGACGGCCGTCACGTAGACCGTGTAGCGGTAGAGGTACGCCCCGGCGAGCGCGTGCAGGGCCACGGCGGCGACGGCGACGGCGGCCAGCCCGCGCTCGGCGCGCGGGCGCGCGGGCACGCGCAGGACGAGCGCGCTCAGCACGAGCGCCCCGGCCAGCAGCAGCACGCCGTGCGGGTCCGTCACGGTGTCCTTGAGGCGCGCCGCGACGCCGTGCAGCAGCCCCTGCGAGGCGACGGCCTGCTTGACGAGGATCGACGACGGCAGCGGCCCCAGCCCGGCCGCGAGGAGGGCGGCCGAGAACGCGCCGAGCCCGACCACGACGACGGCGAGCGCCGCCGCCGAGGCGCGCCGCTCGCCCTGCGCGAACAGGAACGCCACCGCGGGCAGCGTCAGCGCCAGGTTCTCGTAGCGCACGAACGGCCCCACCACGAGGGCGGCGAACGCCCACCACGGCACGCGGCGGCCGGCGGCGCTCTCGGCCAGCCCGGCGACGCCCGCGACGGCCAGGAGCACCTGGAGCGCGTGCTCCATCCCGCTCACGGCGAGCACGACGAGCCCGAACGCGGGCACGGCGAGCGCGAGCAGGAGCAGACGCAGGCCCGTCGCGGCGTCCCCCGTCGGCCCGCCGAGGCTCCGGCGGAAGACGCCGTGGAGCACGCCCAGCGTGCCGGCGGCGCACGCCGCGTTGAGCGCCAGCGGCAGGAACAGGCCGACCGGCACGCGCGCGAGCGGGGCCAGAAGAACCGGCCACAGCACGCTCGACGACGGCGCGGCGGCCTCGCCCGCGTGGAGCCCGTAGTGGCCGGCCGCGATCTCGCGGGCGAGCGCGAGGTGGATGTACGGGTCGTCCAGGGTGTAGACGAACGTCCCGCCGGCCTGCGAGACCATGCCCGCCACGACGGCCCCGAGGAGGCCGAACAGGAGGACGAGCGCGGCCGGCAGGACGGCTCCTGGCGGCACGCGCGGTCGCTGCGTCACGCCCGCTGCCGGGCGTACGCGTCCAGAAAGCGGATCGACGCCTCGATGCCCTGGTGGAAGCGGTCGAGGCCGAACTTCTCGTTCGGCGAGTGGATGGCGTCCGAGTCCAGCCCGAAGCCCATCAGGACCGTGTCGAGCCCGAGGAGCCGCTTGAAGTCGGCGACGACGGGGATCGAGCCGCCCTCGCGCGTGAACAGCGGCGGCGTGCCGAAGACGCCCTCGAGCGCCTCGACGGCGGCCTGCATGGCGGGCGCCTTCGTGTCCACGATCACGCCGTGGCCGCCGTGGAGGTCGGTGAACTCGAGCGTCATCGTGTCCGGCACGTGCGCCTCGAAGTGGCGGCGGAGCTTCTCGGTGATGTCGGCCGGCGTCTGGTCCGGGACGAGGCGGCACGAAATCTTGGCCGACGCCTTGGACGGCAGGACCGTCTTGGCACCCTGGCCGGTGTAGCCGCCCCAGATGCCGTTGACGTCGAGCGTCGGCCGGCCCGACGTCGCTTCGAGAATGCTGTAGCCCGCCTCGGTCCGGGGCTCTTTCACGCCGGCCTCGTCGCGCCAGCGCGCCTCGTCGAACGGGAGCGCGGCGTAGCCCGCGCGCTCGTCGGGCGTGAGGTCGCGGACGGCGTCGTAGAAGCCCTCGACCGTCACGCGGTGGTCGGCGTCGTGGAGGTCCGCGATCATGCGCGCGAGCGCGTTGGCCGGGTTCTCGACGGCCCCGCCGTAGACGCCCGAGTGGAGGTCGCGGGCCGGGCCGGTGTACGTCACCTCGACGTAGGCGAGCCCGCGGAGCCCGTACGTGATGCTCGGGACG
>JANPJI010000046.1:0-9010 GCA_031425425.1 Rubricoccaceae bacterium | reverse complement strand
TGCCCGGGCGGCCTTCCCGGCGCGGCTCGCCGACCGCGAGTGGGCCCTCCTGCTCCGCACGGCGGAGCCCGGCGGGCGCACCGCGCTGGGCGACCTGCTCCTCGGTGCCGCCTCGCGGGTGAGCCGCGGGCTGGCCGAGCGCGGGGTCGTGAACGTCCCCCGCGACTCGCTCCAGACTCTGCTCGTGCTCGTGCGCAACCTGGACCCGCGCGTCCGAACCGAGGAGGAGCGGGACAGCCGCCAGGTCGTCGGCGCGGACGAGGTCGAGCGCGAAGCACGGGCGGCTCTTCTCGCCGAGGGCCTCACCGGCGACAGCCTCGCCGTCGCGACGGCTATGGTGCGCTACGCCGTCTCGCCGGCGCTGCTGTACCAGGCCGATGCGACGGCGCGCCGCCGCGATGCGATGGTCCGGGCCGTCCTGCCAACGCGCGGGCGCGTGCTCCAGAGCACGACCCTCATCCGCCGCGGCGACATCGTCACCGTCGAGCGGTTCGACCGGCTCCGGTCGCTCGACCTTGCTCAGCGGGACCGGTCGGGCGTCTCGTGGGCGCAGACGGTGTTCGGCCGCGCGCTCCTCGTCGTGGCGGCGCTCGTGCCGTTCCTGCTCTACGTGTACCTCCTCCGGCCGGGGCTGTTCTACGACAACCGCAAGGCGGTCCTCGTGGCGCTCGTGCTCAGCCTCGCCATCGGCGGATACTTCGTCGCGGGCATTCTGGGCGGTGAAGCGCGCTACGGCGTCCCCGTCGCCCTGGCCGCCGTGCTGCTCACGATCGTGTTCGACAGCCGCGTGGGGAGCTTCGCCACGATCACGCTGGCCCTGCTGGGCGGGCTCGCGTTCGGGTTCGACTTCGAGTTCACGTTCGCCACGCTCATCGTCGGCATTCTGGCCGTGTTTTCGGTCCGCGACGTCAAGAGCCGGTCGCAACTGCTCGCCTCGGCGGGCCTCGTCGCGGGGGCGTACGCGCTGCTCCTGCTCGGGTACGCGCTCCTGCGGGCGGACCCGTTCTCGGAGCGCTTCCAGATCGAGGCCGTCGCCGCGCTCGTCAACGCCCTGCTGCTGCTGCTCGCGGCCCCGCTGCTGTGGGGCATGGAGCGGGCGTTCGGGGTCACGACGGATCTGACGCTGCTCGAACTGTCGGACACCAACCGGCCCCTCCTCAAGGAGCTCTCGGTGCGCGCGCCGGGCACCTTCAACCACGCCCTGCAGGTCGCCAACCTCGCCGAGGCGGCCGCCGACGCCGTCGGGGCCAACGCGCTCCGCGCGCGCGTCGGCGCGCTGTACCACGACATCGGCAAGATGCTCAAGCCGGAGTACTTCATCGAGAACCAGCGCCCCGGCGAGAACCCGCACGAGGCGCTGCGGCCGTCCATGTCCGCCCTCGTGATCGCGGCGCACGTCCGCGACGGCGTCGAACTCGCCCGCGAGAACCGCCTCCCGGCCATGATCGCGGACTTCATCGCGACGCACCACGGCACGGGCGTCATGGAGTTCTTCTTCCGCAAGGCCGAGGCGCAGCGCGCGCCCGACAGCCCGCCGATCGACCCGGCGGACTACCGCTACCCCGGCCCGCGGCCGGGCACCAACGAGCAGGCCATCGTCATGCTCGCGGACTCCGTCGAGGCGGCCAGCCGCAGCCTGGACCGCCCCACGCCCAAGCGCCTTGCCGCACTCGTGGAGTCGATCTTCGAGGCCCGCATCGGGGACGGCCAGCTGGACCGGTCGTCGCTCACGTTCCAGGACATCGACCGCATCAAGGAGACCTTCCTCGCCATGCTGGCCGGGATCTACCACTTCCGCGTCCGATACCCCGGGCAGGACGACGGGGCGGACGAGGAGCCCGACGAGGTCCACGTCGGCAAGATTCAGGAGGCGTAGGCCCTACTCGCCCGCGGCCTCGCGGATGAGCGCCGCGACCTCGTCGCGGTGGCTCAGCACCACCAGCAGAAGCACGTCGCCGGGCGTGGCCCACGCGAGCGCCGCGCGGGTGGCCGCGGCCGGGTCCAGGTACGCCTCGATCTGTGCAGCGTCGCCGCCGAAGGCGGCTGTCTCGGCCGCGAGGAGCGCCGGCACCTCGCCGGGCGCGCGGCCCCGCAGGTACCCCGGCAGGTCGGCCACGAGGGTCCGGTCCGCCCCCAGCCCTCGCCCGACGCGCGCCATCTCGCGGATGTCGCCGTCGGGGCGGTCCCCGGCGCTGCTCAGCAGCAGGAGCCGCCGCCGGGCCGGGAAGTGGCCCGCGAGGTGGACGAGCGCTGCGAGCCCGTGCGCGTTGTGCGCGTAGTCCACCACCACCGTCGCGCCGTGCACGACCGACACGTTGGCGCGGCCGGGGTTGTCCGTGGCGTCGCCCTTGAACGCCCGCAGGCCGTCCGCGAGCGCTGCGTCCGGCAGGCCGAGGGCGGCTCCGGTCGCCGCGGCGCAGACGGCGTTGCGGACGTTGTGGAGGGCGGCTCCGCCCATCGTCGACGGGGCGTCGGCGATGTCGACGAGGCGGGTCCACGCCTCGCCGGCGCGCCGGACCGAGACGTGGCCGTCCAGAACCGTCCCGGCGACCGGGGCTCCCTCCAGCCGCAGGTGGTCCGGATCGAAGCTGACCCAGCACACCGCGACGCCCCGCGCCGCGAGCGCCTCGGCCTGCCGGTCGTGCTCGGCGCACGTGAACGCGTCGTCGGCGTTGAGGACGAGCCGGCCGCCCGCCCCGAGCGCCTTCGCGACGACGAACTTGGCCTCGGCGAGCGCCTCGACGGTGTCGACGCCGTACTCGCCGAGGTGGTCCGCCGCGACGTTCGTCACGCACGCCACGTCCACGCGGGAGACCGGGATGCCGCGGCGGAGCAGCCCACCGCGGGCCACTTCGAGGATGCCCACCGTCGCGCGGCGGTCGCGGAGGGCGGCGCGCGCGCCCATCGGACCCGAGAAGTCGCCAGCTTCGAGCACCTCGCCGCCGACCGCGACGTAGTCGGTCGTCGAGACGCCCGGGACGAGGCCGGCGGACGTCGCCATCGCGGCGAGCATCCGGACCGTCGTGGACTTGCCGTTCGTCCCGGTCACGAGGGCGGTCGGGACGTCGCGGACCGCGCCCCAGTCGACGTCTGCCGGATCCGGAAGGGCGTTCGCCGGCAACGTCCGGCTCCCGGCTCCGAGGCCCAGCGTGACCGCCTCGTCGTCCCACAGCATGCTCACGCCGCGGTCGCGCGCAGCGGCGTCCAGCGCGACGAGGGCGGGGTCGCTGTCCCGCGAGCGCGTGGCCTGGACCGGGGCGACCACGTCGGCGAACGGGGAGGCCGGCTCGCCGGAGACCTCGGCCCAGGCCCGTTCCCACGCGGCCTCGTTGAGGGCCGCGGCGGCGTAGAGGGCGTCGAGCGGGGCCGAGAGGCCCAGCGAGAGGCCGCCCGCGAACGGCCGCACGCCCAGCTCCGGGTCCGGCCAGCCGAGCGCCGCGCAGAGCGCCCCGGCGTACCGGCGCCACGCCGCTTCGGCTGGCGCGGCAAGGTCGTCGGGGACGAGGGCTTCGAGGGCGGCTCCGGGGCTGTCGAGGAGGCGGCCGGCACCGGTCTGGCGGCGGCTGTCGGTGAACGTCGCGGGCATCCTGGGCGGAAGGGGGGCGGTTGCGCGTGGATCGGAGCGCCGGGCGACAGCGTCTGCCGAGCCCGTCGAGAGCTGTCGTGCCCGCCTGCGCAGGCTCTCCGGTCAGTTGAACCCGGTCCCGCTGACGGCCGGGCGGGCGTCGGCATTGGCGATCTCCCAGGCCGTGCCGAAGACGAGGCGCGCGATGGTCGCCATGCGGTCGTAGTCGATCTTTGCCGCCTCGTCGCCGGGCTGGTGGTAGTCCTCGTGGGTGCCGGTGAAGTAAAAGATGAACGGGATCCCGTGCTTGCCGAAGTTCCAGTGGTCGGACCGGCGGAAGAACTGGTTCGGGTCGTCGGCCGAGTTGAACCGCTTCGAGAGGTCCAGTCCCAGCCTCGTCTCGGCGTTGACGCGCGTGTTGACGGCGTCGATGTCGGCCGAGATCAGCTCCGCGCCCAGAATGTAGACGTACGGGCTCGCGGCCCCCTCGTAGGTCGGGTCGTGGCGGCCGATCATGTCGATGTTGAGGTCGGCGACGGTCTGCGCGAGCGGCACGAGCGGCTCGCGGTCGGCGAAGTACTCGCTCCCGAGCAGGCCCTTCTCCTCGCCGGTGACATGCAGGAAGAGGACCGAGCGGCGCGGCCCGTGGCCCGCCTCGCGGGCCTGCTGGAACGCCTCGGCGATTTCCAGGAGCGCGACCGTCCCCGAGCCGTCGTCGTCGGCCCCGTTGTTGATGCCGTCCCCTCCGGGCGCGGCGTCCTCTACGCCGATGTGGTCCAGGTGGGCGCTGACGATCACGAACTCGTCGGCGAGGTCCGAGCCCGGCACGACGGCGACGACGTTCTCGGTCTGGACCGTCCGCGTCTCGCGGTCGGCCGCGATGGCGAGCATCACGCCCGTGTCGACCGGCGAGGCGTCGGCTCCGGCGATGGTGCGCCCGACGCCCGCGAGCAACTGGTCCGCGACGTCGGCGCCGGTGAGGAGGATGGCGGGGAGGCGTCCGGGCTCGGCCGCAGCCCCGTCGGCCTCCGGGAGCGCGAGGCGGCCGCCGCGGAACGCCCGGTCGGCCTGCGGCGCGAGAGCGGCAGCCACTGGTGCCACGGCCAGCACGACGCCACGGACGCCGCGGGTGCCGAGCGTCGCGAGGTGCGCCTGCGTGGCGGCCTGGTCCGACGGGTCGGCGGCCGTGCCGGGCAGCAGCAGGGCGAAAGAGCCGTCGAGCGGGAGCTCCGCAAGCGCGGCCGCGTCGTCGGCCCGTCCTACAAACACGAGGCGCGCCGGCGAGGCGTCGGCGACGGACCCGTAGGCCGGGACGAGGACGGCGCCGGCCGTGCTGTCCGGGCGGATCGTGCTCGCGAGGAGAGTCGCGCCGCCGCGCGTAGCCGTCACCGTGAGCGAGCGGAGCGTGCTCTGTTCGAGCGCGAACGGCTGGAGGTAGCCGTCGAGCGCGTGCGGGCTCGCCGCCGTGCCCGAGCCGCGCGGCGCGACGCCCATCGTCTGGTACTGGCCGGCGAGGTAGAGCGCGGCGAAACGCTGGCCGGGCGCGCCCGTGTCGCGGCCCGCCAGGAAGTCGTCGGCGTAGACGTAGAGGTGCCCGGCGAGCTCGGCCGGTGTGATCGTCGCCTGGTAGCGCTGAACGAGCGCTTTGGCAGGCACCTGGGCGAGGACGGCCGGCGCGACGAGGGCAAGGAGGGCGACAAGCGCGCGAGACGGGAACGAAGGCATGGACCAGGAAACGGTGGGCGAGCGGGGAGTTTAGCACCGGCCAAATGGCGAGGTGCTGTTTTTTTCGCATCTACGAATCTGCGCCGCAGGCAGCAAGCGGCGCACCGCGACGCCGGCCGGCGGTCCGGTTCAGGACGCGCAGATGGAACGCGGAGCGCCCGCGGATCTCGTGTATCCACCCGATGCGAGATACAGGGGGTGAGCCTCATTCTTCTCGGGCTCACCCCGGAGAGCACGACCGGAGCGCCCGCGCGCTGGTCCGAGTTCAGCTCACTCATACTCCAGTTCCATGCCCTACCCATTTACCCGCAGAAGCCGGCTCGGCCGGCTCCTCGCCCGGGCCGTGCCGTTCGCGGCCTTCCTGCTCGTCGCCTCCAGCGCGAGCGCGGCGACGTTCTACGTCGACCTCGACGGCGGTAGCGACACCGCCTTCGACGGCACGTCGCCCACCGTGACCGGCATCGGCACGGCGGGTCCGTTCATGACCATCAACCGGGCGCTCACCGCGGCCGGCAACGGCGACACCGTCGTCATCCTGGCCAGCACCTACCCCGAGTCGTTCACCGTCACCGAGGACAACCACACGATTACGGCCCGCCCCGAGGGCGGCGACCTCACGGTCCGCCTGACGGGCTCGGTCTCCATCGGGACGTCCGGCAACGGCGCGCCGGGCGTGCAACTCGCCGCGGAGACGATCGGCGGCAATGCGGGCCGCTTCATCCTCAACACGCCCCTGCTGGACATCGAGAACGGCTCGCTCGCGCTCGGCTCCGGCCTCGCCACCATCGGCGAGGGCACCGAGGTCACCATCGAGCGGACGTCCGGCGCGCTCACGGGCGCGCCCGTCTACGCCTCGACGCCCAACGTGCTCTACAACGGCCCCGGCCCGGTCACGGCGACGAGCGAGCTCCGGCCCGCCTTCGCCGGCTCGACCACCAACCCGGACCCGCGCCTCACCGTCACGTTCTCCAACCCCGGCGCGTCCACGCTGACGCTGGCCGGCGGCGTCACCCTCGGCGACGGAGCCGTGGTGGACGTCGACGACGCCGACGCGGTCTCGGGCACCTTCACCGTCACCGGCGACGTGGACTTCGTCGACGGCGGCCGCTACGGGACGCTCGTCGTCACCTCCGGCGGCGTGCTCAACATCGACGACAACCTCTCCGCCGACGGGCTCATGCTCCAGGGCACCGGCATCGCGGACGCCTCGGGCCTCACGCTGACGCTCTTCGGGTCGTTCGCGCAGATGGGCACGGACACGCAGTTCGCGCCCGCTGGCAGCCTCGCCTTCGACGGCTCGGGCGCGTACGCGTTTACGCCCGAGGGCGGCTTCACCCTCGCCAACCTCAGCATCGGCGTCGCGCCGTCGCCCAACCCGACCGTCACGTTCGGGGGCGACGCGTCGGTGTCCAACCTGTTCACGGTTGCGAGCGGGTCCACCGCCGCGCTCGGCGGCAACCTCGTCAACATCCTCCCGGCCTCCGACAGCAACGTCGACGGGACGGCCTCGAACGGCGGCGTCGCCTTCCTCGGAGCCGGTAGCACGATCGCCGGGCAGGGCGTCTACGACCAGATCCTGGTCGTCGGCGACATCGCCACGGCGGGCGGCGAGGACGTCGTGACCGTGGCCGGGTCCAACTTCCAGTTCACGGGCCAGATGCTGCTCGCCGGCGGCGGCCTCGTCAACGGGGCCGCGACCGACGTGTCGCCGTTCGGGCCGAACGCGTCCGTGCTCGTCCAGATCGGCATCACGACCAACCGGATCACCGGCGGGCGCTTCAACGCCGACAACGTCCTCTTCAACCTGCGGTACACGGGCACCAACGCGGCCTACGCCGTCGGGAGCGAGTTCGACACCGAGGAGATCCGCAACCTCATCGTCGACGCGCAGGGCGTCGTCGACGCGCTCGCGGTCGGGCTGACCGGCCCGGTCGGCGGGCCGGACTCGATCGACGGGACGGTCTCGCTCTCGACGTCGAGCGCGCTCACGGTCCGCTTCCCGAACGCGTCGGTCAACATTGACCGCGCGCTCTCGGTCGGCTCCGGCGTGCTCCTCGCCGCCAGCGCCGGCAACGACCTGTCGCTTCTGTCGGGGTCCGCCGGGTTCGGCACCAACACGCTCGGCGGGACCATCGGCGGCCCGGGCCGGCTCGTGCTCGGCAGCGGCCTCGCCGGCAGCCTGCCCACGGTGACCGGTGCCGCCGGGGCGTCCGAGATCGAGACGGCGGGCGGCCTCCGCATCGCCTCCAGCGCCGCGGCGACCATCGCCGGCATCCGGATCATCGACACGTTCGTGACCGACGGCTCGGGCTCCAGCCTCTCGCTCGGGCTCGTCGCGGACGGCGCGCCGGGCTACGCCGCGGCCGGCAACGTCACCGGGACGGTCACGCTCGGGGGCAGCTTCACCCAGACGACCGACATCGAGTACCAGGACGACCTCGCGCTCTCGGGCGCGGTCACGATCGGCATCTGGGACGTCGTGTTCAACGACGCCGACGGCCAGGCCGCGTCGGCCGTGACGCTCAACGGCCAGACCGTTGCCGGCACGGCGGACATCGCCACGACCGGCCAGTTCCGCTTTATCGCGCCGAGCACGTTCAACCCGCGCGGCGCGTCCGTGCCGGGCGTCGACGTGATCGCCGACGTGGCGCTCGCGAGCGACGGGACGGTCCGCCTCGCGCTCCGCATCGCGGCCGTGTTCAACGCCGACACGCCGTCCGACGGCGACGCCAACGGTGACGACGCCCTCGACCTCGCCGTTGACGGCACGGTCATCCTGGCCGTCGGCGGCTCGGTGATCAACGAGAACAACCCGAACGACCTCGAAGTGGTCACGCTTGGCCGGTTCAACTTCACCGACGAACAGGCGGCCATCTTCAGCCCGTTCGCGGTGTTCCTGCTCGGCCGGCCGGACCTCCAAACGTTCACGTCGGATCCGGGCCTCGGCAACCTCTCGTCGCTCCCCGAGGTCGGGGTGGTGTTCAACGGCGGCATGCAGGCGGCCGCACAGTTCACCGTCGCCAACTTCATCCAGCTGTCGGGGCGTTTCAACCTGGCGGGCCACACCCTGTCGGTGTCGCGCAACGTCACGACCGTCGGCTCTGCGCCGATCGTGAACCTCCAGGACCAGACGCCGGCCCACGAGACCGAGAACGACGGCGTGCAGGCGCGCGGCAACGCGCTCAACCCGTACTCCGAGCTCCGCCTCATCGGGCCGGACAACGGCACGTTCACGCTCAACAGCCTCGCCTCCGGCATCCCCGGTGCCTACATCGGCTCGGGCGTCGACCTCGTGCTGAGCAAGGCCTCGGACTCGGCCGTGATCGAGCTCGCCGGCGGCGCGCTCCTCTTTGACGACCAGTTCACGCCTGCCGGCGTCCCGGCGGCGCTCGTCATCGACACGCCGTCCGACGAGACGTTCTGGCTCGACCGCGGCGTCTTCGCTGCCGGGGTGGAGGCCACGCGGGGCACGCTCTACGTCAACCTCGACCACGAGAACTCGATCCAGGCCCGCCAGAGCGAGGCCGCTACGGACGACGGCCAGGGCTTCGCCTTCCGCGGCGCGAGCACAGACCTCCGTCCGATGGCCCAGATCGCGGGCACGGTCCAGAAGCGGATCACGGCCGACCCGAACGCACCCGGCGGCCCGACCGAGCCCGGACGCGTCATGAACCCGCTCGGCGACCGCGCCGGCGACTACGCCGAGTACACGCTCGACTT
>JANPJI010000045.1:0-1958 GCA_031425425.1 Rubricoccaceae bacterium | reverse complement strand
TCGTGCGCGAACGCCTTGAGCGCGCCGACGTGGGTCGTGGCGACGACGCGCGTGCCGCGCGCGGTGAGCCGCCGCAGGACCGCCTCGGCGAGCGCGCCGCCCTCGGCGGGGTCCGTGCCGGTGCCGGCCTCGTCGAGGAGGCACAGCGAGCGATCGTCGGCCCGCTCCAGCATCGCGGCCACGTGCGTGAGGTGGCTGGTGAACGTCGAGAGGTCGTCCGCGATGGACTGCTGGTCGCCCACGTCCACGAAGACCTGCGTCGGGAGCGGGATGCGCGTGCCGGGGCCGGCGGGCACGGGCAGGCCGTACGCGGCCATGAGCGTCGTCAGGCCGACCGTCTTCATGGCGACCGACTTGCCCCCGGCGTTGGGGCCGGTCACGACGAGCGTCGTCGCAGCCTCCGGACCGTCTCCGGCGTCGCCCATCGCGAGGTCGAGCGGGACGACCAGGCGGCGATCCCCCGCCGGCTTCAGCGCCTCGCGGAGCACGAGGCCCACGTGGCGCGCGCCGACGAGCCGCAGCGGCCCCGCTTCGCCCACGTCGGGCACGAGCGCGCCCGTTTCGAGCGACAGCCGCGCGACAGCGGCGGCGGCGTCGAGGCGGCCGAGCGCGTCGAGCCCCGCCGCGATGTCCGCGCCGTGCTGGCGGGCGTGGGCGGACACCTCGCGGAGGATGCGCTCGACCTCGCGGGCGCGCTCGACCTCGATCTCGCGGATCTCGTTGTTGAGGTCCAGCACGGAGGCGGGCTCGATGAAGACCGTCTGGCCCGTCGCTGAGACGTCGTGGACGAAGCCCTGGACCTTGCGCTTGGCCTCAGCGCGGATCGGGATCACGGCGCGGCCGCCGCGCATCGTCGGCTGGCTCTCCGTCGCCCAGCCGGCCGCGATGGCGGCCCGCAGCGCGGTGTTGAGCGTCTCGCGGAGGCGGCCGTTGGCCGCGGCGAGGCGCCGCGTGAGGTCCGCGAGGTGCGGGCTCGCGTCGTCGCGGACGTGCCCGGTCTCGTCGACCGTCCGCCCGATGCGGTCTTCGAGCGCCTTCAGCACCACGATGCCCTCGGCGACCTTCCACAGGCCGGGGGCCTTCGCCCGGCGCGTGTGGAGGTAGTCGTGGACGAGCCGCAGCACGGCCAGCACACGCGCGAGCGCGGAAAGGTCCGGCCCGTCGGCGAGCGAGCCCTCGGGGCGCAGCCGCGCGAGCGTCGGGCGGACGTCGTCGGCCGCGCCGAGCGGGAACGGGTCGTCGAAGCCGACGAGGGCCGTCATCTCGCCGGCCCGCCCGAGGCGCGCCTCGACGGTGGCCGCATCGGACGACGGGCGCAGCGCGCCGAGGCGCTCGGCCCCGTACGGCGTCCGCGCGTGGACGAGCAGGCGCGCGCGGACGGTGTCGAAGCCCAGCCGGGCCTCGGCGTCGGGCGGGTAGAGCGTGACGTCGGGCATGGCGGAAGAACCGTAGGTCGGCGTAGCCAACGCGTCAGCAGACTGCCCTATCGCCCCGGGTGCAGACCGAACGGCGAATCCACGCGGCGGGCTTCCTACGCTGCGGGCTCGCCCACCGTGGCGTGGTCGCCGATGTTGAGCGTGCCCGAGAAGCCCGTCACGACGGCGTGGTGCCCGACGAGCGAGCCGTCGAGAGTCGAGTCGCGGACCGTCCCGTTCGAGAACACGATCGAGTCGCGGAGGGTCGAGTCCTCGACCACCGCGCCCGCTTCGAGCGACACGTTCGGCCCGACCGTCGAGGTGCCGCGAACGACCGCGCCGGCCCCCATAAAGACGGGCTCGACGAGCGTCGCGCCGGATTCGACCGTGCCGTGCTTGCCGTTCTGGCCGGGCTGCGCAAGCACGACGCCGCTCGTCTCCATCAGGGCCGGGATGGTCCCGCAGTCCAGCCACTCCGTGACCGTCGCCGTGGTGAACGTCTGGCCGGCCTTGAGCATCCGGTCGAAGGCGTCGGTGATCTGG
>JANPJI010000044.1:0-2435 GCA_031425425.1 Rubricoccaceae bacterium | reverse complement strand
GCGCTGACGGCCCGCGCCGCCGCAGCCCGGGAGGCGCTCGAACGCCTCGCGAGCCTCGCCGAGGGCGCGCCTCGAAACGCCGATGGGCCGCCCGACCGCCTTCGCGTAGACCCGTCCGACGCGCGCCGACCGGACGCCCGCCGACGCCCGCACTCCTCACGCCCGCCCCGGCCCGTCTCCGACCCTCTTCCGCCGGCCCGCCCATGAAGCTCAACCCCCTCGATATCCGGCGGCAGCAGTTCGCCCGGAAGACGTTCGGCGGCTACGACCAGGACGAGGTCGACGGTTTCGTCAAGCAGATCGCCGAGCAGTGGGAGACCGTCCTCGACGAGACGCGCGCGGCGACGGACCGCGTGCACGAGCTCGAAGGCAAGCTCCGCCACTACGAGCGCGTCGAGATGGCGCTCCAGGAGGCCCTCGAGTCGGCGCGGGAGAGCGGCCGCCGCGCCGAGGCGATGTCCGAGCAGAAGGCGCGGCTCATCATCGAGGAGGCCGAACTGCGGGCGCGGCAGATCCTCCAGGACTCCGAGCGCGACCGGCACGCGATGCGCCAGGACCTCGTCAAGCTGACGTCGCGGCAGTCCGAGATTGGCGCGCGGCTGCGGGGCTTCCTGCTGTCCGAGCTCGAGATCCTGGCCCAGTTCCAGGGCGACGACCCGGTGGGCTTCATCAAGCTTCAGCCGGCGTGGCCCAATGGCGCGCCCCCGCAGGAGGCCATCGAGGCGTCGCCCGAGGCTCCGCGCCTCGCCGCGCCCGTGGCGGCCGACACCGACTCGGTTCCGGCGCCCGAGCCGCCGGCCGCGGCCCCTGTCGCCGCTCCGGAGGAACCGGCGGCCGAGACGCCCGCCCCTGCCGAGACGCCGGCTCTCCCAGCGACGCCAGACGCTGCGGTGCCCGACGCCCCTCCGTCGTGGATGCCCGAGCCCGGAGATCCGCTTCCGCCGTTTCAGGCCCCGTCGTGGAACCTCCGCTCGCTCGTCACGGGCGAGGGCGACAACGTCGCCGGGTCGGAGGCCGAGCGCGACCGCATCCGCCGCATCCTCGACGACCTCGACTGACGAACAGGCCGGGCGGCCCACCTGACCCACGGACCATGCCGTTCGAACTCGACGCCTACCGGGCCGCCGTCGCAGGGGCCGCCGACCACCTCCGTGCTCGCGTCGGCGATGCGGCGCGGGTGGGGCTCATCCTCGGAACCGGCCTCGGGCGCCTCGCGGACGAGGTCGAGGCGCATGCGGTCATCCCGTACGGCGAGATCCCCGGCTTCCCGCTGTCGACGGTCGAGAGCCACGAGGGGCGGCTCATCGCCGGGACCCTCCGCGGCGTGCCGGTCCTCGCGATGCAGGGCCGCTTCCATCTGTACGAGGCCTACTCCGCGCAGCAGGTGACCCTCCCGGTCCGCGTGATGGCTGCGCTGGGCGTCGAGACGCTCGTGATCTCGAACGCGGCGGGCGGCATGAACCCGGCCTTCCGCCGGGGCGACCTGATGCTGCTCACGGACCACCTCAACCTCCAGGGAGCCAACCCGCTCACCGGCCCGAACGCCGACGAGTGGGGGCCGCGTTTCCCGGACATGTCCGAGCCCTACGACGTGCGCCTCCGCGACGCGGCCCTCGTCGCGGCCGAGGCGGCCGGCATCCGCCTCCAGCAGGGCGTCTACGCCGCCGTCGTCGGGCCCAACCTCGAGTCGCGGGCCGAGTACCGCTACCTCCGCGCCATCGGGGCCGACGCCGTCGGCATGAGCACCGTCCCGGAGGTGATCGTCGGCCGGCACATGGGCCTGCGGTGCCTGGCGGTCTCGGTGATCACGGACGAGTGCTTCCCGGACACGCTCGAGCCGGTCTCGCTCCAGGACGTCCTCGCCGCCGCGGCCGAGGCCGAGCCGCGCCTGACGCGCCTCGTCGGCGACGTCGTCGCCGGCCTCTCCTGACGCGCCTCCCTTTTCGACCTCGCCCCCGCGCCCATGCCTGCCGTCGCTGCCCGAACCCTCGTGCTCACGCCCGACGAGTACCTCGCCTGGGAGCCCACGCAGGACGTCCGCCACGAATTCCACCACGGTGAGGTCTACCCGATGCCCGGAGGAACGTCCGCCCAAGCCGAACTGGCAGCAGCCCTGACCGCACTTCTCTACGTCGCCCTCCGCGGGACCGACTGCACGGTGCGCTCCGAAGCGATGCGGGTCCAGGTCGGGGACGACCACTACCTCTACCCGGACCTCACGGTGACGTGCGGGGAGGCCGCGTTCGCGCGCGGAGGCCGGACGAGCCTGCTCAACCCGGCGCTCGTCGTGGAGGTCCTCTCTCCCTCGACCCGCTCCTACGACCTCGGGGAGAAGTTCGAGCTCTACCGCTCGGTCGAGTCCGTCCAGGAGGTGCTGTTCGTCGACTCCGAGCGCCGCCAGGCCGATGTCGGCCGGCGGACGGCCGAAGGCTGGA
>JANPJI010000043.1:0-5573 GCA_031425425.1 Rubricoccaceae bacterium | reverse complement strand
CTGCCCGACTTCGGGTTCGGGACCGGCCTGTACCGGTCGGAGGACCGCGGCCGGATGTGGAGCCGGCTCGACCTCACCTTCGACGCACGCGGGCTCTCCGATGTCCACATCGACCCCGCTGGGCGCGTCTTCGCCTCGCCCGACCGCTGCTTCGAGGCCGCCTGCGCGGCCTCCGGCCTCTACCGCTCGCTCGACCGCGGAGCGACGTGGACGCCGACGCTGACCGTGCCGGGCTCGGCGACCTCGGGCCGCTTCTACGACGGGCCGGGCGGCGCGCTCTGGGCGCTGCTCAGCACCCGCGCCCTGTACCGCTCGCTCGACGGCGGCGACTCGTGGGAGCCGCGCGCAGCGCCGCCCCACAGCAAGACGTTCGCGGTCGGCCCCGACGGGACGCTCTGGGCCGGCTCGGACCAGCCCGAGGTGTCGGTCGCCCGCTCGACCGACGGCGGCGCCTCGTGGACGCCGCTGCCCGTGCCGCCGCTCGGGCTCCGGACCGGGGCGATCGCCGTCGCAGCCGACGGCGCGGTCGTCGTCGGCGTCAGCGGCTTCGGCTACCGGAGCGCGGACGGGGGCCAGACGTGGCCGACCGTCGACTTCGGCTTTGCCCAGCCCTGGTACGAACTGGACGTGCTCCGGCTCAGCCCGGACGGATCCCTCTTCGCCGGTGTCGACGGCGGCGCGCCGGTCCTCCGCTCGCTCGACGACGGGCAGACGTGGGCACCCGTGGCAGACGGACTTCCACAGGCTCGCTGGGGCGTCGACCTCGACGTCGACGCGGAGGGCGTCCTCTGGACGGCCCTCGGCACCGGCGGGCTCTACCGGACGGCCGCCTCGACGTACGTCGCCGACGCGCCAGCCCCGGAGGCCGGCCGGCTCGCCCTCTCGGTCGCCCCGAACCCGGCGCGTGCAGGTGCCTCGGTGATCCTCACGCTCGGCTCCGCAGCCGACCTGACCGTTTCTGTCTACGACGCCCTCGGACGCCGCGTCGCCGTTCTGCATGAAGGGGTCGCGTCCGGGACCCACACGGTGCCCCTCGGCACCGAGGCGCTCCCGGCGGGCGTCTATATCGTCCGGGCTGCGGCCGGCGAGCGCGTCGCCACGCAGCGCCTCGTCGTCGTCCGCTGATCCGGGCGGGAGGACGGAGAACGTCCGTCACGCACGTCTGTAGCGCCACGCCGGACGACTCCACGCGACTCGGCGAGTGGAAGGAATCAGGCGGACGGAGCAGCGCGGCAGCCGGTTGTACAGGCACGGCTCACGACTCGTCGTCTCCGATCCAGGAGTCGTAGCCCTCTTCGAGCAGTTTGTAGCGCCCGTATGCCCACGCATGAAAGTCGAGAACGGAAAGCAGTGTCGGCCCGCCAGCGACCTGCACCACCCCGCCTGCTTCTATGGCACGGCGGAGTTCCCGGAGGCTCTCGACCAGCAGGCCCCATGCACTGGGGTCTCCCGAGGCATTCCGCTCCGCATAGAAGGCATCAAGTTTCAATAGGTACTCAACCGATACTTCAGCCATATCCGTCTACCGTTTGGAGGAAAAGCGCCCGACACGTGGAGTTTCGCGGACGCGCGGCGACAACGCCTGCCAGGGCGAACGTAGACACCGACGCTTGGACCGGCAACGAGCCGTCCGGTGCACAGAAGGGTTGTGCGACGGGCCGCGGACAACGCTCTATGGAGCGCCGCGCCTCAATGAAGCCGCGTGGCTCGATGCGAATGGGCTTCACGGTATGGCGGCTCGTCTCATCCTCCTTGACGGGAAGCCTACGCTCCGCTAGGCGCGGAAAAAACACTGACTCCCACCCTCCATCAGGGCCCGCTTTATCCGGCTATCTTATTGCCATACAACAGTATAGAGTGAGTCTGTTGTGCCCACGGGAGGTCTCGAACCTCCGACCTGCAGTTTAGGAAACCGCCGCTCTATCCGGCTGAGCTACGTGGGCGCGCACGCAAGATAGAATCGCGCCACACCGCTGCGCGCGAAGCTGAGTCGCATCCGGCGCGGCGCGTCTAGCTTCGGCCGTCGCCCTCCCCGCCATGATGGACCTGCCCCGCGCCCGGCCCGCCCACTCGCCCCGCACCGTGTGGGCGTGGGCGCTGTACGACTTCGCCAACTCGTCCTTCACGACCCTCATCGTGACGTTCGTCTACGCGACGTACTTCACCAAGGCCCTCGTCCTCGACGCCTCGGGCGCACCCGTCGACGGGACGGTGCTGTGGACGCGCGGGCTGGCACTGACGGCCCTGCTCGTCGCCGTCCTCTCCCCGTTCCTCGGCGCGCTCGCCGACCGGACCGGCACGCGCCGCGGGTTCCTCCTCGCCACGACGGCCCTCTGCATCACGGCGACGGTCGGCCTGTTCTTCCCTGTCCCCGGCCAGGCGCTCGCCGCGCTCGGCCTGTTCGTCGTCGCCAACGTGGCCTTCGAGCTGTCGTCCGTGTTCTACAACTCGTTCCTGCCGGACATCGCCCCGGCGGACAAGATCGGGCGCATCTCGGGGTGGGGCTGGGCGCTCGGCTACGCCGGTGGGCTGATCGCGCTCGTGCTGGCGCTCGTCCTCCTGATCCAGCCCGAGACGCCCGCGTTCGGGCTCGACGCCGGCACGCAGGAGAACGTCCGCGCCACGGCCCTGCTCGTCGCCGTGTGGTTCGCCGTGTTCAGCGTGCCTGCGTTCCTCGTCCTCCGCGACCCGCCGGTCGTCGCTCGCCCGGCCCTCGGCACCGTCCTCCGCGAGACGGCCGGGCAGCTCGCCGAGACCTTCCGCGAGCTGCGCCGCTACCGCGAGGCGTTCCGCTTTCTCGTCGCCCGCGTCTTCTACAACGACGGCCTGAACACCATCTTTTCGCTCGGCGGCGTGTACGCCGGCATCACGTTCGGCTTTACGACGGCCGAGGTGATCACGTTCGGGATCGCGCTCAACGTCGCCGCCGGCCTCGGCGCGTTCGGCTTCGGCTTCATCGACGACCGGATCGGGGGCAAGCGGACCATCCTGATCTCGATCGCCATCCTCGCCGCGGCGACGCTCGTCGCCACGTTCGCGCCGGACCGGACGCTGTTCTGGGCCGCGGGCCTCGCCATCGGCGTCGCGGCCGGGCCGGCGCAGGCCGCGTCGCGGTCGCTCGTCGGGCGGTTGACGCCGCCGGACAAAGAGACGGAGTTCTTCGGGTTCTTCGCGCTCACGGGCAAGGCCGCGGCGCTCCTCGGGCCGTTCCTGTTCGGGGTTATGACCGACGCCTTCGACACACAGCGCGCGGGCGTCGCCACCGTCCTGGCGTTCTTCCTCGTCGGCGGCCTCCTCCTACTGCGGGTCGACGAGCGGGCGGGCGTCGCGGCGGCAGGTCGGGAGAGCGCATGACGACCGTCGCAGACGTGCTCCGGGCCGTCGAGGCGGCCGCGCCGCCGGGGCAGGCGGCCGAGTGGGACCGCGTGGGCCTCCACGTCGGCGACGGTGCGGACGAGGCGACCGGCGTGCTCGTCGCGCTCGACGCCACCCCGGCCGTCGTGGACGAGGCCGCCGAGCGCGGCTGCAACGTCCTCCTGACGCACCACCCGCTCCTGTTCAAACCCGTCGCGCGCGTTACGGCAGACGATCCGGTGGGCGCGCTCGTGCTCCGGATGGCGCGTGCGGGCGTCGCGCACATCGCGGCCCACACCAACCTCGACGCCTCGGCAGCCGGGGTCTCCGTCGCTCTCGCCGCGCAACTCGGGCTGGAAGGCGTGACCGTCCTCGCCCCGACCGCCGACGCCACCCACGTCCTCGTGACCTATGTCCCGACCGACGCCGCCGAGGCGGTCCGCGCGGCCCTCGCCGCAGCGGGCGCGGGGCGCATCGGCGCATACGACGCGTGCTCGTTTTCGTCGGACGGCACCGGCCGGTTCACGCCCGGGGCCTCGGCGCAACCCGTTGTCGGGTCGGCTGGACGTCCCGAGGCGGTGCCCGAGGTCCGCATCGAGGCGAGTGTCTCGCGCTGGTTGTTGCCGAATGCAATAACGGCCGTCAGGGCCGTTCACCCGTACGAGGAGCCGGTCATCTTCTCACACCCCATCGCAGGCGTCGCGGCGCGCGAGGGCTACGGGGCCGTCGGCGACCTCCCCGCGCCCGAGTCGCTCGCCGCCTTCCTCAACCGCGTCGCCTCCGCCCTCGGCACGTCCGCACTCCGCCACACCGGCGACCCCGGCCGGCCCGTGCGCCGCGTGGCCGTGTGCGGCGGATCGGGCCTCTCGTTCCTCCCCGACGCGTTCCGGTCCGGCGCAGATGCCTACGTTACTGCCGACGTCACGTACCACCGCTGGTTCGAGGCGCTCGCGCCCGACGGCGCGCCGCGCCTCGCCCTCGTCGACGCCGGCCACTACGGGACCGAGGCGGTCGCCGAGACGCTTCTGGTAGACATCGTGCGGCGCGCCCTGCCCGGCGTCTCGGTGCTGCGAACGGGAATTCGGACCGACCCGTCGCGAATCCACGTTCCTGCGGGTTGACGCCGCGGCGCGGGAACGTCACGTCGGGGCGCGAATGCGGGCGGGGCCGCGGCGCTGCGAGGGCATGGCAAGCCATGCCCCTACGGCGCACGGATGGGCGGGACGCTGGAACCAAACGCGACGACCCGTCTTCCCGAATCCCATTCCCGGAATTCGCAGCCGTCTCAACGACCCCGCGCCGCTTCGCGGGTACACTCCGGGATCCCTTTGCCCGCTCCTGCCGATGGCGACCGACACGACGACCACGATCGAAGAACAGCTCCGCGCCCTCGTCCGCCTCCAGGCGATCGACTCCCGGATCGACCAGCTCACCAAGCTCCGCGGCGACCTGCCGGACGAGATCCGCGACCTCGAAGACGAGAAGACCGGCCTCAACACGCGCCTCGCCAAGATCGACCAGGACAAGAAGGACGGCGAAGTCCAGCGCAAGAAGCTCAAGCTCGACGTGGCCGAGAGCGAGGGCCTGATCCGCAAGTACGAGGAGCAGCAGCTCCAGGTGCGCAACAACCGCGAGAACGACGCGCTCACCAAGGAGATCGAGGCGCACCGCCAGCGCATCGCGACGAGCCTCGAAGAGATCGAGCGCCTCGAAACGGTCGACACGGAGTCCGTCGACACCGTCGATGGGGCCGACGACCGCCTGGCCGGGCTCGACGCCGTGATCGCCGAGAAGAAGACCGAGCTCGAGCGCGTCGTCGAGGAGACGCGCGTGGAGCAGGAGGGCTACGAGACGCAGCGCACCGGGGCCGTCGGCCACATCGACGACCGCTACCTGCGCGCCTACGAGCGGCTGCGGACCCGCCTGCGCGACGGCCGCGCGGTCGTCCCGATCGAGCGCGGCGCCGCGGCCGGCTTCATGGTGCCGCCGCAGCGCCAGGTCGAGATCCGCCAGCGCGACCGCATCATCGTCTCCGAGCACGACGGCCGCATCCTCGTAGACGACGGTCTCTTCCGCGAGGTATCGGCCGAGGTCGACGCCGACTGACGACGCGCCGCTCGGCGGTGAAGGATTGGCCGGAAACGGCCTCGGGGCCCGCGGGCAAACATGATATACGGCCGCCGGGCGGGTAGTGGGGGTGGGCCCGGCCGCCCCCCCCC
>JANPJI010000042.1:0-12644 GCA_031425425.1 Rubricoccaceae bacterium | reverse complement strand
CCGTCCCGCCCCGCTCGACCTCCCTGACGACCTCGCCGCGCGCGTCGGCGAGCCGGGCCGCTTCCCGTTCACGCGCGGCGTCTACGCCTCGATGTACCGCGAGCGGCTGTGGACGATGCGCCAGTACGCGGGCTTCTCGACTGCCGAGGCGTCCAACGAGCGCTACCGCGCGCTCATCGCCGCCGGCGCGAAGGGCCTCTCGGTCGCGTTCGACCTGCCGACGCAGATCGGCTACGACGCCGACGACCCGGTCGCCGAGGGCGAGGTCGGCAAGGTCGGCGTGAGCATCTGCTCCGTCGACGACGTCCGCCGCCTGTTCGACGGCATCCCGCTCGAAGGTGTCACGACGAGCATGACCATCAACGCGACGGCCCCGGTGCTGCTCGCGCTTTATGTCGCTGTGGCGAAGGAGCAGGGCGCGGACCTCGCGCGCCTCGGCGGGACGATCCAGAACGACATCCTCAAGGAGTACGCCGCGCGTGGGACGTACATCTACCCGCCGCGGCCGTCGATGCGGCTCATTACGGACGTTTTCGCGTGGTGCGCGGCCGAACTGCCGCGATGGAACACGATCTCGATCTCGGGCTACCACATCCGCGAGGCCGGCTCGACCGCCGCCGAGGAGCTCGCGCTCACCCTCGCCGACGGCATCGCGTACGTTCAGGCCGCCGTGGACGCGGGGCTCGACGTGAACACGTTCGGGCAGCGGCTGTCCTTCTTTTTCAACGCCCACAACGACTTCCTGGAGGAGGTCGCCAAGTTCCGGGCGGCCCGGCGGATGTGGGCGCACATCATGCGCGACCGCTTCGGGGCAACCGACGAGCGGGCGATGATGCTCCGGATGCACGTCCAGACCGGCGGGAGCACGCTCCAGGCGCAGCAGCCACTCGTGAACGTCGCGCGGGTCACGATCCAGGCGCTCGCGGCCGTCCTCGGCGGAACCCAGAGCCTGCACACCAACGGCTACGACGAGGCGCTCGCGCTCCCCACCGAGGCCGCGGCGACGCTCGCGCTCCGCACGCAGCAGGTGATCGGCTTCGAGTCCGGCGTCGCGGCCTTTGCCGACCCGCTCGCAGGGTCCGTCGTCGTCGAGGCCCTCACGGACGCCATCGAGGAGGAGGCCACGCGCCTCATCCAAGAGGTCGACGCGCTCGGCGGGGCGGTCGCGGCCATCGAGGCGGGCTTCTACCAGGACCGCATCGCGGCCTCGGCCTACGCCGCGCAGCTCGACATCGAGAGCGGGGCGAGCGTCATCGTCGGCACCAACCGGTTCACGAGCGACGAGCGGTTCGAGATGGAGACGATGCGCGTGCCGGACTCGATCCGCGTCACGCAGTCCGAGCGCCTCGCCGCGCTCCGCGAGGGCCGCGACGCGGACGCATGGACCGCCGCGATGGACGCCGTCGCCGCGGCAGCGGCGGGCACGGACAACCTCATGCCGCACCTGCTCCGCGCCGTCGAGGCGCGCGCGACAGTCGGGGAGATCTCGCACCAGTTGCGGGGCGTCTGGGGCGAGTTCCAGGGATAAGGTCCGCGGAATCGGCTCCGGTGGGCTCAGAACCTCGAGGCAGAGATCGGCGTGTCGGCGTGGGACCAGGCCGCGTCGAGTTGCGGCCGGAGCGCCTCGGCATCGGCGTGATGTCCCTGCCGGCGGAGCGCCTCCATGAGCCCCGTCAGCGCCCACCCGTTCGCCGGGTAAGCCACGAGGTCCGCGCGGTAGACCCGCTCCGCCTCGGCGAACCGACCCGCATCGAGGAGGATGGCACCCAGGGGCAGCCGGGCCTGGAGCGGCCAGTTGGGGGGCTCGGTGTACGTCTGCTGCCGTTCGAAGGCAACTGCCGTCTCCAGTGCGGAGACGGCGGCGTCGGTGTCGCCACGCGTGGCGGCGATCTCGCCGGCGAGATACCGCTCAGCGATCTCGAGGACGGAATGGGGCGTGTTGAATCCGAAGATGGTCAGGGTGTCGAGCGCCATGTCGGCCGCGAGCGGGCGCAGCGACTCCCACTCCGCCTGCGCCGCGTCGGCACGCCCCGTTCGGGCGAGGGCGACGCCGCGCGCGAAGTGCCACACGCCCGTGGGGTAGTCGAGGTCGGCGGGTGGCGCGGGTGCGTCGAGGATCTCGCGCCACCCGCCGAAGCGGACCAAGGCGAGCAGCGGAGCGGCCGTCACGTGCTGCATCTGCCCGCCGAGCCCGCCGGGTGCCCAGAACAGTGCCGGGTCGGCCATGTGAGCCAGGTGGCGGACCGTCGCCATCGTCGTTTCGCGCATACCGGCCATCGAGGCGGCCATCCAGAGCATGTCGTGGTTGTGCGGGACGTAGCCGATGGGGTAGAGGCCCTGCGCGTGGCACTGTGCGAGGTACGCGTCGTCTGCGGCCGTCGCTCGCCGGTTCGCCTCGACGGCATCGTGGTAGCGGCCTACCCGGAGGTAGATGTGGCTCGGCATGTGAACCAGATGGCCGGCGTTCGGGACGAGGGGCGCCAGCCGGTCGGCCGCGGCCACGCCCAGTTCGGGCCGCTGCTTCTCGACGGCGTGGATGTACAGGTGGAGGGCACCGGGGTGGAGCGAGTCGGCAGTCATCGCGCGGCCGAGCGCATCAAGGACTTCTTGCGTCTCCGGCTTCGGCGTGCCGTCCTCGTTCCAGTAGTCCCACGGCATCGTGTCCATCAGCGCCTCGGCGAAGAGGGTCTGGACGTCGGCGTCGGTGGGATACTGGCGGGCCACCTCGCGGAGGGCGTCGGCGTAGGCGCGGTCGAGCGGGGTACGGTCGGTGGGGGGCTCGGCGGCGTAACGGCTGCCGAGGGCCTCGATGAGGGCGCGTTCTGCCGGCGTGGCGCTTCCGGCTCCGGCTCGGGCGCGGCCGACGGCCGCCCAGGCCGTGGGCGCGTCGGCCGGGTTCATCGGCGCGTTGACGTGCGGGCCGAGCACCAGGGCCTCGCCCCACGCGCACATCGCGCAGGCCGGGTCCAGCCGCTGCGCTTCGCGGAAGGCACGCCCGGCCTCGGCGTGGTTGAACGCATAGGCCAGAACGAGACCCTGGTCGAAGAAGCGCTGGGCCTGCGGGTTCGACGAGGAGACGGTGCGGCTGTGGGACCCGAGACCGTCGAGGAGTGGCGCAACGCGGCCGTCGTTCGGCTGGGCCGCGGCGGGCGTGGCGAGCCCGACAAGCGCCGCGAGGAGCAGGGCCCACGGCCCTGCAAGGTTGAGCTTTGGCATGGCAGGTGTGGCGAGCGGAACCTCTCAAGTAAGGGCACCGCCTGAACATCTGCAAGGGGCTAAATGGCTGTAATACGGGATTTCGAAACCTGAAAAACCCAAGTGCCACCCACTGATGTCTGTAGCGCGCCCGGGCGCAAACACGGGCCGGCCCCATGCCGACGGCATCGCCCGTGGTCGGGGAGAGCTACGCGCCCCCGGTTCCTGCGGGCTTCGCCGCCAGCAGGGCCGCGACGACGTCCGCCGCCACCGCACGGCGCGTATAGTCCGCCTCTACGAACGCGTAGGTGATCGTCCCGTCGGGCGCGACGACGTAGGTCGCTGGGACGGGCAGTTCCCACGAGTCGTCGCCGTTGGACCGCACGAGGTCGATGCCCGCCTCACGGTACTTGTCCCGCACGCCCGCGTCGACGCGGAAGACGAGCCCGAACGTCCGTGCGACGCGGTTGCCGGCGTCGGAGAGGACCGGGAACGTCAGGCGCTGGCGGTCGCGGATGGTCATGGAGCTGTCGGGCGTCTGCGGCGAGACGGCGATGAGGCGCGCGCGCGCGGCCTCGACCTGCGGGAGCGCCTGCTGGAGCCCGCGCAGCTCGGTGTTGCAGTACGGGCACCACGAGCCGCGGTAGAACGCGAGCACGACCGGGCCGGACCGGAGCAACTCCGAGAGCCGGACGGTCCCGCCGCTCGCGTTCGGCAACTCGAAGTCCGGAGCCGTGTCGCCGACTCCGAGCGAAAGCTGAACGGCCTCTTCGGGCGAGACGGCCGCCGCCGTCGGGGGCGTGCCGGACGTGTCGGGCGCGACCTGGGCAGGGACGTCGGCCGCGCGCTCACCGGCGGGGACCGGATCGCCGCACGCGGCGAGAACGACGGCGAGCAGCAGAGCGGCGCAGGATCCTGTGCGGGACATCGGGTCGAGGAGTCGGGAAGGCTGAGGATACCGGTCCACGGCAGTCCGCGGTCCGGAAGCGCCTCGGGTGCGACCTATCTTCGCGGAAGCGCTCCCGATACCACTGATGCCCATTCCTGTCCGTTTCGTCACCGCCGCTGCCCTGTTCGACGGCCACGACGCCGCGATTCACATCATGCGGCGGATCCTGCAGGCGCAAGGAGCCGAGGTGATCCACCTCGGCCACGACCGGTCCGCCCGCGACGTCGTCGAGACGGCCATCGAGGAGGACGCGGACGGCATCGCCATCTCGTCGTACCAGGGCGGGCACGTCGAGTACTTCTCCTACGTCGTGGACCTGCTCCGCGAGCGCGGGGCGGGCCACATCCGCGTCTACGGCGGCGGCGGCGGCACCATCGTCCCGGCCGAGATTGCGCAGCTGGAGGCTTACGGCGTCGCCCGGATCTTCTCGCCCGAGGACGGCCTCCGCCTCGGCCTGGACGGGATGATCGCGCTCATGATCGCCGAGTGCCGGGAGGCGCGGGAAAACGGGGTGAGGGATGTGGGATGGGGGATCGGGGAACGCAACGAACCCGTCGCGACCGCGGCGTCGGAGCCGCGTACCGTCGCGCGGGCGATGACGGCTGCCGAGCGCCGCGCCGTCACGTCCGGGGACGGTGCGCCGGCCGCCGGGCATTCCATCCCGCATCCCGCATCAGGTCCAGGTCCACCCGGCCGCATCCCGACGGCCCCCGTCATCGGCATCACCGGCACGGGCGGGGCGGGCAAGTCCACGCTCACCGACGAGCTGGTGCGCCGGCTGCTGGCCGACTTCGCCGACGTCCGTGTGGCTGTGCTGTCTGTCGACCCCACGCGGGCGAGCACGGGCGGGGCGCTCCTCGGCGACCGCATCCGGATGAACTCGCTCTACGGCGAGCACGCGGACCGTGCCTACATGCGCTCGTTCGCGACGCGCCAGGCGCACCGCGCCACGTCCGAAGGACTCCGCGACGCGATCGGGGTCGCCCGCGAGGCGGGGTTCGAACTCGTCATCGTCGAGACGGCCGGAATCGGGCAGTCCGACACCGAGGTCGCCGGCCTCGCCGACGTCTCGCTCTACGTGATGACGGCCGAGTACGGCGCGCCGAGCCAGCTCGAAAAGATCGGCATGCTGGACACGGCGGACCTCGTAGCGCTCAACAAGTTCGAGAAGCGGGGCTCCGAGGACGCCCTCCGCGACGTCCGCAAGCAGGTCCAGCGCAACCGCCAGGCGTTCGCCGAGGCGCCCGCGGCGATGCCGGTGTACCCGACGATGGCGGCGCGCTTCAACGACCCCGGCGTGAGCCGGCTCTACCTCGCGCTCCTCGACGCGCTCCGCCCGCACGGCTTCGACCGCGCCTCGGCGCTCTACGACGCCGCGACGCTCCCAGCGCCGGACCCGACGGCGGGCGTGCTCGTCCCGCCGAAGCGCCAGAGGTACCTCGCCGAGATCGCCGAGGCGGTCCGCGGGTACCGCGCCGAGACGGCCCGCCAGGCAGCCGCCGCTCGCCGGTGGGACGCCGTACACAGCACGCACGGGCAACTCGCCGAGGCCGGCGAGACGGCCGCGGCCGCGGCGACACGGACCCTCGCCGACGCGGCGTGGAACGCGCTCGACGCCGACAGTCAGGCGGCGCTCGCGTCGTGGGACGCCCTCCAGGCGCAGTACGACGGCGACGAGTTCGTGTACCAGGTCCGTGGCAAGGATGTCCGCCAGCCGCTCCGCCGCGAGACACTCGCCGGGCTCAAGGTGCCGCGTGTCGTGCTCCCGCAGACCGAGAGCGCGGCTGACCGGCTCCGGTTCGTCCGCCAGGAGAACGTCCCGGGCGCGTTCCCCTACACGGCCGGCGTGTTCCCGCTCAAGCGCGAGGGCGAGGACCCGACGCGCATGTTCGCCGGCGAGGGAAGCCCCGAGCGTACCAACCGCCGCTTCCACCTCGTGAGCCTGGGCCTGCCCGCCAAGCGCCTCTCGACAGCTTTCGACTCGGTGACGCTCTACGGCCGCGACCCCGGCGAGGCGCTCGACGTGTATGGCAAGGTCGGCACGTCCGGCGTGTCCGTCGCGACGCTGGACGACATGAAGAAGCTCTATTCCGGCTTCGACCTGTGCGCGCCGACGACGAGCGTCTCGATGACGATCAACGGCCCGGCCCCGGCGATCCTGGCCATGTTCATGAACACGGCCGTCGATCAGCAGGCCGAGGCGTTCCTGAGGGGCGAGGGACGATGGGACAATGCAGAATCCGTTATTGCAACTACACTCGCTCGCGAGCAGCCCGCCTACGTCCCCTACGAGAGCGACGGGCTCCCGGACGGGCACGACGGGTCCGGCCTCGGCCTGCTCGGCTGCACCGCAGCCGATCTCGTCGCGTGGGGCGTCCTTACACAACGTGAGTACGAGGCGATCCGCGACCGGTCGCTGGCGTCGGTCCGCGGGACGGTCCAGGCGGACATCCTGAAGGAGGACCAAGCCCAGAACACCTGCATCTTCTCGACCGAGTTCTCGCTCCGCGTGATGGGGGACATCCAGCAGGCGTTCGTGGACCGCGGCGTCCGCAACTTCTACTCGGTCTCGATCTCGGGCTACCACATCGCCGAGGCCGGTGCCAACCCGCTCACCCAACTCGCGTTCACGCTCGCAAACGGCTTCACGTACGTCGAGACGTACCTCGCGCGCGGGATGGCGATCGACAGTTTCGCCCCGAACCTGTCCTTCTTCTTCTCGAACGGGATGGACGCCGAGTACGCCGTGCTCGGGCGCGTCGCCCGGCGCATCTGGGCCGTCGCGATGCGCGACCTGTACGGCGCAGGCGGCCGCGCGCAGCAGCTCAAGTACCACATCCAGACGTCGGGCCGGAGCCTCCACGCGCAGGAGATCCAGTTCAACGACATCCGGACGACGCTCCAGGCGCTGCTCGCGCTCCAGGACAACGCCAACTCGCTCCACACGAACGCCTACGACGAGGCGATCACTACGCCGACCGAGGAGTCGGTGCGCCGCGCGCTGGCGATTCAGCTCATTCTCAACCGCGAGTTCGGCGTGCTGATGAACGAGAACCCGACGCAGGGCGCGTACCTCACCGAGTGGCTCACGGACGCCGTCGAGGACGCGGTCGTCGCCGAGTTCGAGCGCCTCTCGGACCGCGGCGGCGTCCTCGGGGCGATGGAGACGATGTACCAGCGGGGCAAAATCCAGGAGGAGTCCATGCTCTACGAGCACCGCAAGCACTCGGGCGAGCTGCCGGTCGTGGGCGTGAACACGTTCCGCGCAGCCGAGGGCTCGGCCCTGCCGGCCGAGGTCGAGCTCATGCGCGGCACGGACGACGAGAAGCGCCGCCAGATCGCCAACGTCGCCGCATTCCAGGCACGCCACGCCGACGCCGCCCCGGCTGCGCTGGCTGCGCTTCAGGAGGCCGCCCGCACCGGTGGCAACGTCTTCGAGGCGCTCCTGAGCACGGTCCGCGTCGCCAGCCTGGGCCAGATCACGTCGGCCCTGTTCGAGGTCGGCGGGCAGTACCGCCGGAGCATGTAGTCCGCAGGTGGGCAGTTTCACGTCCAGAAGCAGGGGTCAATGCCGGTTGCTTACACGTCGGCACGCTTTCACCTGGCCGCCATGAAGTCTGTCTCGCTCGTTGCCGTTCTTTTCCTCGCTGCGTGCGACTCTACGGGCGCACTACTGCCCGCAGTCGGGCCGGAGGATGCGGCGGCGTACGCCGAGGACGCGGGGACGCTCGCGTTCCGGCACCAGCTCGCAGCCGAGCGTGACAGCGCGACAGTCGAGCTTCCGGATACCTTCGTTCGAAGCGTCTACGAAGCACTTATCCGCGTCCGGGCGTCCGAGCACGGGGGGCTCGTCGCGGACATCCACACCTTGCCGACGTACGTGCCCCGCGAGGTCGTCGTGTCCGTGGATACGAGTGCAGCATGGGTCGCAGCGTGGCGGCGCAGTGCCGCGACGACCGGAGACGACACCGTGGACCGGCTGATCCGCGCGTACAGCCTCTCGTTCGTCTGGTATGAGGCGTACCGGAGTACTCCGTATGCGTCCGCGCTCATTCGGTCTGCAGCGCCGCTGAACACCGTCGCTCTTGCGCGGCAGTTCTCGCCCGCACCCGGCGTACGCTTCGCCGAGCCGAACGGAGTCATTGGCGATGGCGACGACATCGAGGCCGTCCGAGACCGACGCGGCTGGACGCTCACCTTCAGCCGGGGATCGGGCGACTGCCCGGCCGGCTGCACCGAGCGGGTGTACTGGACGTTTCGGGTTGCCGGAGACGACGTCGCGTATCTCGGCACGCGCGGGGCGTGACCTGCGGTGCGGTCGCACGAGCGGCTGTCTTCCTCGTGCGGCGGCTGGCTGGACATGGCACGCCCGCTCGTGCGGCCTAGACCCTGGCAGCAGCGGAGACCAGAGGGCGGGCGGGTCCCACAGGAGCGGTGCAGACGTATTCTGCAGACCCGCCCGACCCATCGCCAGTGAAGAGTGTCCTTCTCTACCTGATCCTCGTCGGTGTCCCCGTGCTCGGGGTGCTCGGCGTGCTTCGCCTGGGCGAGCAGATCGTTCCGCCGGCCGCAATCGGAGGTCGCTGGCAGGTAGAGGGTGGCGGCGGGGCGTGCGTCGTGCCCGGCGGGACGTTCTCGGTGGCACAGTCCGGAGAGTTTCTCCACGTCTCGATCTCTGGCCGGGCCGACCTCCCGGCGCGCCTCCGCAACGGCGTTCTGAGCGCCGAGGGCGGCGCTCGCGACGGGATCTCGCCGGGCTGCGGCCAGAGCCCCGTCCGGATCCGGGCGCGCGTCGGGTCCGGCGAGCGCATGGAGGGCTCGATCGGGATGCCCGGCTGTGCTGGCTGTCCGCTCCAGCCGTTCTCGGCCGTGCGCGTCGTCTCGCCAGTTTCTTCCTGACGCCCCGATGCACGGAATCCTTCTGCTCCTGATCCAGATCGGCGTCGTGCTCGTTGTCGCGCGGGCGGTCGGGTACGCATTCCGGCTCATCAAGCAGCCGCAGGTCGTCGGCGAGATGGTCGCCGGGATCATCCTCGGGCCGAGCCTGCTCGGGTGGGCCGCGCCGGGCGTCTCAGCCGCGATTTTCCCCGCGGAGAGCCTCGGCGTGCTCGCGACGCTCAGCCAGGTCGGGCTGCTGCTGTTCATGTTCCTCATCGGGCTCGAACTGGACCCGCGCCTGCTCCGCGGCCGCGGCAAGGCGGCCGTCGTCACGAGCCACGTCTCGATCATCGCGCCGTTTCTGCTCGGGTCCATCCTCGCGCTGTACCTCTACCCGCGCCTGAGCGACGCGAGCGTGGACTTCGTCGGATTCACGCTCTTCATGGGGGCCGCGATGAGCGTGACGGCGTTCCCGGTCCTCGCGCGCATCCTCACCGAGCGGAACCTGCTCCGGACCAAGCTCGGCGCGGTCACGCTGGCCTGCGCGGCCGTGGACGACGTGACGGCGTGGAGCCTGCTGGCCGTCGTCGTGGCCATCGTGCGGGCGGGCGAAGGCCAGATCCCGCTCTGGATCACGTTCGCGGGGACGACCGCCTACGTGGCGGGCATGTTCGTCGTCGTGCGGCCGCTGATGAAGCATGTGCTCCGGATGTATGAAAGCCGCGGGCACCTCTCGCAGGATGTCCTCGGGATCCTCCTGCTGGGCCTGCTCGCGTCGTCCGCGATGACCGAGTGGCTGGGCATCCACGCCCTCTTCGGCGCGTTCCTGTTCGGGAGCATCCTGCCCCGCGACCGCGAGTTCGTCCGCGACGTGACGGAGAAGCTCGAAGACCTCACGGTCGTCTTCTTCCTGCCGCTCTTCTTCGCCTCGACGGGCCTTCGGACCTCTATCGGTCTCGTCTCCGGCCCGGAGCTGTGGGGCTTCTTCGGGCTCGTGATGCTCGTCGCCGTGGCCGGCAAGTTCGGCGGGTCCACGCTCGCGGCGCGCCTGACGGGCCTCTCGTGGCGCGAGGCGAGCGCGCTCGGCGTGCTGATGAACACGCGCGGCCTGATGGAACTCGTCATCCTGACGATCGGGCTCGACATCGGCGTGATCTCGCCGGCGCTGTTCGCGATGATGGTCCTGATGGCGCTCGTGACGACCTTCATGACGACGCCGCTGCTGGAGATCATCTACCCCGCCCGGATGCTCGTCGACGAGTCCGACGAGTCCGACGAAGACGAGGACGCGCAGACGACCGTTGTCATCCCGGTCTCGCTTCCGTCGTCCGGGCCGGCCCTGCTGCGCGTCGCCCGAGCGCTGGCTCCCGCCGACCACCTCCGCGTGTACGGCCTCCACCTCGTCCGCCCCGAGTCGCGTTCCGTGGGCGAGGCCGCCGACGACGCACCGGCCGAGCGCCCGCCGGCATCGCCGCTCGCGCCGCTACTCGCCGCCGCGATGGGCACCGGCCTCGATGTCCGAACGCTGGATTTCGTGACCCGCGACGCCGGCCGCGACATCGCCGACGTCGCCCGGCAGAAGCGGGCGGACCTCGTGCTGATGGGCTGGCACAAGCCGGTCGTGAGCCAGAGCATCCTCGGCGGGACCGTCGCCGATGTCTTCCGGCACACGCGCTCGGACGTCGCCGTGTACCTCGAACGCACGTTCCGGCCATGGACCCGCATCCTCGTGCCGTACCGTGGGGGCGTCCACGACCGCGCGGCGCTTGACCTCGCCGGGCGCATCGCGCGGACGACCGGGGCCGAGGTGACGCTGCTCCACGTCGTCGCACCGACGCAGCCGGCGGGCGGGGACGGTGCCGCACCCGGCGAGACGTTCCCCGACGGGGTCGTCCTGCGCGTCGTCACGGCCTCGGATCCGGTCCAGGTGCTCGTCGACGTCGCCCGCGAAGGGTTCGACCTCGTCGTCGTGGGCGTGTCGGACGCGTGGGGGCTGGAGCCGACGCTCTTCGCGCCGCGCCACGAGCGCCTCGCGCGCGAGTGCCCCGCCTCGATGCTGATCGTCCGCCGCTACGTCGCCCCGGCGGCGGCGCGGCGGCTCCGCCTCGGCCGCAGCGAAGTGGCCTCCGCCTGACGTTCCCCCGCATGACGGCCTTGCCCCGCCTCGACCCCGCACTCGTTCGCGGCCTGACGCTCGTCGGAGCCGTCGCAATCATCGTCTCGAACGTCATCGGGACGGGCGTCTTTCTCAAGGCACGCGTGATGACGTGCAACGTCGGCACGCCGGAGATGGTGACGTTGGTGTGGGTCGTCGCCGGCCTGCTCTCGCTCGCTGGGGCGCTGACGTATGCCGAGCTCGGGGCGATGATGCCGCGGGCGGGGGGGGAGGTGAACTACCTCGGGGCCGCCTACGGCCGCCGCTGGGGCTTCCTCTACGGCTGGATGCAACTCCTGGTGGGCAAGACGGGCTCGCAGGCGGCGCTCGCGGTGGCCTTCGCGAGCGCGCTCGCCGGCGCGCTCGGCACGGACGGCCTCGCGGCCCCGCTGCTCACGCTCGGCGCGTTCGAGCTGACGTCGCTGCAGCTCGCAGCCGTCGGGCTGATCGCGTTCACGTCTGTCGTCAACCTTGCTTCCGTAGCGGCGTCCGGGCGCATCGCGACGGTCCTCACGGGCGTAAAGGTCGTGCTCGTGCTCGGCGTCGCGGCGGCGGCGTTCACGTACGTCGACGGCACGTGGGGGCACTTCGGCATGACCGGCGCGGCGGGCGCGTGCGAGAACGTCCCGGCCGCAGCGCGTCTCGGCATCGGCGGCTTCGGGGCGGCGATGCTCGCCGCCCTCTGGGGCTACGACGGGTGGAACAACATGGCGCTCGTCGCGGGCGAGATCCAGGACCCCGGCCGCAACATCCCCCGCGGGCTGTTCGTCGGCGTCGGCGGCGTGATGGCGCTGTACGTGCTCGTCAACGTGGCCTACTACGTCGCGATGAGCCCGGCCGAGATCGCGTCCGTACCGGACGGCGGCGTGGTCGCGATCGAGGTCATGCGCCGCGTGGTCGGCCCGCTCGGGGTCTCGGTGATGGCGGCCGGTCTGATGGCGTCGGCGTTCGGGTCGCTCCACTCGTCGATGCTCTCGGGCGCGCGGATCCCGTACCGCCTCGCCGAGGACGGTCTGCTGCCGCGCGGGCTGGCGACGCTCACGCCGAACACGCGCGTGCCGGTGTGGAGCGTCGTGCTGCAGGGCGTCTGGGCGAGCGCGCTCGCGCTCTCGGGCTCGTTCGACACGCTCACGGACTACGTCATCTTCGGCTCGTGGATCTTCTACGGGCTCACCATCTCGTCCGTGTTCGTTCTCCGGCGGACGATGCCGGACGCCGAGCGGCCGTACCGCGCGTGGGGCTACCCGGTCGTGCCGGCGCTCTTCCTGCTCGTGACGGCGTTCCTGCTAATCAACACGGTCGTGACGTCGCCGGTGAACTCGTTCGTCGGGCTCGCGCTGATCGCGCTCGGGCTGCCGGTCTACGCCTATTTCAGCCGCCGCTCGCGGGGGGAAGGAGACGCCGTTGCATCGTAATCCTGCCGCGGCGTCGTGCGGACTCGTTCCGCCCAATCCTTGCTCTACGGCC
>JANPJI010000041.1:0-3712 GCA_031425425.1 Rubricoccaceae bacterium | reverse complement strand
CGGTTGAGGTTGCCGTCGAGGTAGAGCAGCATCGCCGGCGTCTTGCCCATCTCGCGGACGAGCGTCCGGTAGTTGCCGAGCGCACCTGTGCGGAGCAGGCTCCAGTAGCGGACGAGCCGGTGGGCGCGGTTTCCGTACTCGCTCAGGTTCGTCGTGAGCGTCCCGTGGAGCGCGAGCGTGAGGCGCTCGCGGAGGCCGGTCCCGGCCGTGCGGAGGGCGAGCGCCTCGGCGAGGACCCCGTTCGCCTCGGCGGTGATGCCGCGGCTGTTGGCCTGGTTGTAGGCCTGCACCTCGGCGTCGGGCGCGCCGGCCGGCGGCGGGAAGAGCGCTGCGTAGGACGGGACCGGGACGGGCGCGGCGGCGAGCGCGACGTCGACGACCGCGTTCGCCGCCGCGGCGGGTGTCTGCGCGAGCGCCGCCGTGACGGCCGCCGGCGGCGCGTGGTAGCCGGTCCGGCGCAGCAGGTGCCGGGCGCGCGCGGCGTCCCACGGCTCGTGCGCGGTCGCCTCGAACGGAGCGAGCCCGCCGGCCGTCGGCGGCGCGACCGGCGGCGGCATCCGGCCCGGGTCGTCAGGGTCGGCTGTGGGTCCTGCGTGTGCGGAAGGCGCGGGGCGCCGGCCGAGGAGGAGGGAGCGGCGGTCCATCGTCTCTGGGAAAGGGCGACCGGAAGATCGGCTGGTCGGGCGCTGACAGCACACGGACGAGCGGCACGTGGCCGGAACGGAACCCCGGTGCGTCCGCCGGGGCCCGTCGTCACGTGGAGCGAAGGTCCTGCGCGGCGCGCCCTGCCGTGTGTCGGTTTCGTGTCGATCCAGCGGGAGTTCCGCGGTTGTGCGGGCGGTAGACTCGGGCACGCCCTCGCAGCCTCCGTGCCGACCCGTCCCGAACCGTGGCTCCGCGGCCCCGTCCCCGGCGTCCCGCCCGCCCTTCAGCCCGTGGCCCACGCGCTCCAGCAGGCGGCCGAGGACGTGGCCGCCGCGCTTGCCGCATTCCCCGACGAGCGCCTGTGGGAGCGGCCAGCCGGCGTCGCCTCGGTGGGCTTCCACCTGCGCCACATCGCCGGCGTGCTGGACCGGATGGCGACCTACACCCGCGCCGAGGCGCTCTCGCCAGCCCAGTTCGCCGCCCTCGCGGCCGAGGAGCCGCCCAGTCCCGAGACGACCGCGGCGCTCGTCTCCACGTTCGAGGCTGCCGTCGAAACGATGACGAGCCAGCTCCGGGCCACCGATCCGGCGACCCTGTTCGAGGCGCGCGGGGTGGGCCGGCAGGCGCTGCCGTCGACGGTGATCGGCGTGCTCATCCACGCAGCGGAGCATACGCAGCGGCACGTCGGGCAGTTACTCGTGACGGCCCGCGTGGTGGCGGCTACACCATCCCCGCCCGCTTCCGGATCACCCACTCCGCGGTGAGAAGGGCGACGGCGAGCGCGAGCAACCACGGCAGCCCGAGGACGGGCGTCGCGTCGCGGCGCACGAGCGGGCGGTCGGCGAGCGCGCCGCGCTCGCGGAGGCCGCGGACGAACGCGCCGAGCGTGTCCAGCCCGACGAGCGCCCCGCCGGAGCGGAGCGCGACCTGCCGCATCGCCGCGACGTCGGCTCCGGGCTCGCGGAACTCGGCGGCGAGCGCGCCCACGCCGAACGTGCCGCGGTCCGATCCGAGGCCGGCCCCGCCGCGGGTCGCCTCGGCGGTGAACGTGTACGCGCCCGGCGGGCGCGCCCCGGCGTCGGCCACGTAGCGCCCGTTCCCGAGCGCGCGCATCGGGACGACCGACTGGCCGCCGGGGCCGCGGATCGTCAGCACAACGGTCGCGTCCGCGATGGGGGCGAGGTTCTCGCCGTACACCTGGCCCGTGAACGTCACCGGCTCGCGCTCGCCGAAGAGCGCGCGGTCCGGGCGGACGCGCACGGGCCGGCGGTCGCGGGCGGCGGTGGACCACCGCACGAGGCGGTCGATGAGACCGGGGTAGACCGGGGCGAGGTCGGCGAGGCCGTCGGGCAGCGTCCGCCAGCGCCACGTGCCCGCTCCGAGCAGCGCGGCGGTGCGTACCGGCCCGCTCTGCCGGACGACGAGGAGCGGCGCGTCGAGCACGGCCCCGCCGCGGCGGACGGTCGCGAGCGTCCGCGCGCCGGGCTGGAGCGCCCACCGCGTCGTGCTGACCGTCAGCGCAGGGAGCGCGCCTAGGCGTGCGGCGGGCACGCCGAGACCGCTCAGGACGGGGTGCGCCTCGCCGGCCGCCGTCGGCGCGAGCCCGCCCTCGGCCGTCCCCGACCGGACCGCCTCGGGCGAAACAGGGAGCACGTCGCCCAGGCCGGACGCGAGGCGCGGCAGGCTCGTCTGGCGGCCCAGCAGAAACAGGGCCGGTACGCCCGCCCGGACCGCCGCGGCGACGCGCCGGACGTCCGCTTCCGACGCGGCTTCGCCGGGATACCCGGCGAGCACGAGCAGGTCGAACCGGGCGAGGTCGGGGAGGGGGCCTTCGTAAAAGGTGCCCGGCGCGCGCTGCGTGCGGACGGTCGTCTCCAGGCTCCGGTCCGCCCCGAGGACGGCGCGGAGCGCGACGAGGTCCGGGCTCGGGGCCGCGGCGAGGACGAGCACGCGGCGCGTGTCCGACAGCACGCGGACCGTCACGCTCTGGCTGTTGTTGCGCGTCGTCGCCTCGCCCGCGAGCGGGACTGCCGTGACGGTGTAGGTCCGCACGCCCGGCGCAGTCGGCGTGATGGAGAGGTCGGCCGTCGCCTCGGCCCCGTCGGCGGGAAGGGAAAGCGAGGTGCTCCCGACGGTCCGCCCGCCTTCCGAGACGGCGAGGGCCGTCGTGCGCCGGCCGAAGCCCGTGGCGCGGACGCCGGCCTGGATCGGTAGCGGGCTCCCGACATACGCCACGTCGTTGGTTGCCACACGCGCGAGACGGACGTCGCGGCCCGAGATGCTGTCCCCTGCGACGGCCGCGTAGATCGGCACGCGCGAGCGCTCGGCGACGCGTGCAGGGTCGCGGCCGTCGGTCACGCGCCCGTCCGAGATCAGGACGACGGCGCGGAGGTTGCGCCCGGCAAAGTCCGCCTCGACGCGCGCGAGCGCTGCGGCGATGTCGGTTCGTTCACCGCGGAAGGCGAGGCTGTCGGGCGCGAGGCGCCGGCCGGCGGGCGTCGCCGTGCCGGCGAACGTGTAATACCGGAGCGCCGCGTCGTCGGGCATCGCGGCGAGGGCGGCACGGGTCCGTGCCTCCGGCGTCGGCCCGCCGGTGCCGAGGGTGAGGCTGAGGCTCGCGTCCACGAGGACCGCCACGAGCGGGGCCTCGCCGCGGCCGACCACCCGCGACCACACGGGCTCGAACAGCAGGAACAACACGAGGGCGAACGCGGCCGTCCGAAGCCCGACGAGCACGGGGAAGCGCCAGCCGGCTGGGCGGGGGACGCTCCGGCGGTAGCTCCACCACGCGAACGCGCCCGCCACGGCCGTGCACAGCACGAGCAGGACGGGCGAGGCGGCGAAGTCGAGATCCACAGACGGCGGGGGGATGCGCGCGAATCTAACGCGCTCCCGGAGCCGGGCGTGTGCAGCCCTCCCCGAGGAACGCCCGCAGTGTTCACACGCGGCAGAGGAGCACGTCCGGCCCGTGCCCGTTCTTGTCGGTCCCAAACCGCGTCCTTGCCGTGTCCGTCCGCATCGCCTCCGTCGACCCCGGCTCGATCGCCGCCCGCCTCGGGTGGGCCGC
>JANPJI010000040.1:0-1620 GCA_031425425.1 Rubricoccaceae bacterium | reverse complement strand
GCGGCGGACCGACCCGTCGGGCTCGACGATCCGGTCCACGAGCCACGTCGTGCCGGGGAGCGCGGAGGCGGACCCGCTCGGGGGCACGCTGCATCCGGCGATGAGGACGAGGGCGAACAGGGCGAGGCGCGGCATCGGGTCGGGGGGCGACGGTGTGCGAAAAAGGTACGCTGCCGCCGCGTCGCTCTTCGCGCGTTCCTGCACGCACGCGCCCGCCCGTACGCGCATTTTGGCGGCTCGCCTTCTGTTCCGCGATGATCGACCTCGACCTGCTCCGCACCGACCCCGACCGCGTCCGCGCGGCCATCCGCTCCAAGAAGACCGGCGACGGCTCCGAGGTCGACGCCCTGATCGCGGCCGACGCGAGCCGCCGCGACGCGGTGACGGCTCTTCAGGCGCTTCAGGAGCAGATGAACGCCGCCTCGCGGGAGATCGGCGACCTGTTCAAGGCCGGCAAAGCGGACGCGGCGACTGCACGGCGCGAGGCGGTCGCCCGGATGAAGGACGACGTGAAGGCCCTCGAAGCCGACGAGCGGGCGGCCGACGCCGAGGTGCAGCGGCTGCTGCTGGAGATCCCGAACCTGCCGCACGCCAGCGTTCCAGCCTTCAACGCGGACGGGCCGGACGGCAACACGGTCGTCTTCGAGTGGGGCGAGCCTCGCGTGTTCGACTTCGACCCGCTCTCCCACTGGGAGATTGCTGCGCGGCACAGCCTCGTCGATTTCGAGCGGGGGACGAAGGTGACGGGCGCGGGCTTCCCGTTCTACGTCGGGCAGGGCGCGCGCCTCCAGCGGGCGCTCATCGCGTTCTTCCTGGACCTCGCCGTCGAGGCGGGCTACACCGAGGTCCAGCCGCCGCTTCTCGTCAACGAGGCGAGTGCGCTCGGCACGGGCCAGCTGCCCGACAAGGAGGGCCAGATGTACGAGGCGGACGCGCTGTTTCTCGTCCCAACGGCCGAGGTGCCGCTGACCAACCTGTACCGCGACGAGATCCTCGACGAGGCCGATCTGCCGCGCCTCATCGCCGGACACACGCCGTGCTTTCGCCGCGAGGCGGGCTCGTACGGCGCGGAGGTCCGCGGCCTGAACCGGCTGCACCAGTTCGACAAGGTCGAGCTGGTCCGGTTCGTCCACCCGGACACGAGCTATGCCGCGCTCGAAGAGCTCCGCGAGGACGCCGAGCGGGCAATCCAGGCGCTCGGGCTGCCGTACCGGCGGCTGCTCATGTGCGCGTCCGACCTCGGGTTCACGCCGGCCAAGAAGTACGACCTGGAGGTGTGGAGCGGCGGGCAGGCCCGGTGGCTGGAGGTCTCGTCGGTGTCCACCTTCGAGGCGTATCAGGCGCGCCGCGCCGGCATCCGGTTCCGTCCGGCGGGCGGCGGGAAGCCGCAGCCGGTCCACACGCTGAACGGGAGCGCGCTCGCGCTCCCGCGCATCGTCGCGGCGCTGCTGGAGAACGGGCAGCAGGCGGACGGCTCGGTGGTCCTGCCGGAGCGCCTCGCGGCCTACGCCGGCTTCGACCGGATCGGGTAGCGGCCACGCCCGGCGCCTCCGCGACGACCCGCGGTGGCTTCGAAGCGACGCGCGGCGGCTCCGCGACGACGCGCGGCGGCTCCGCGAC
>JANPJI010000039.1:0-1521 GCA_031425425.1 Rubricoccaceae bacterium | reverse complement strand
AGATTCAGCTTGGCCGGGGCCGCCCGTCTACGGCCGGCAGGGGCGGGGGAAGAGTCCGCGAAGTGGGGATAGGGCACGGGAGCGCGGCTTGGCGGCCGTCAAACCCGGAACGTACCTTCGGACGTGATCTGCCGCCCTCTGGCTCCCCCCGGCCCTCCCCCCTCCCGCTCCATGGGTGCTTCCGTTCGCGGGATCGTTCCGTTCGTCGCTGCCGTCCTCGCCGTCTCGGCGGCCGCTCAGACGCCGGGCCTCGGGCAGACGCCCCAGAACGGCGCACTCGTCTCGCCGGCCGTCCTCGTCGCGCCGCGGTCGTCGGACTTCAGCGCCCGGCTGGCCCTCGAAGGCGCCGTGGACGCAAACACGGACCTCGTCGGCCCGGGCGACGTGTTCACCGTCTCCATCGGCGGGAGCGTCCCGCGCCAGTTCACCTCGACCGTCTCGGCCGACGGGCGCCTCGTGATCCCCGAGGCCGGCAACTTCGCTGTCGCCGGGCGAACGCTCGCGCGCGTTCGCAACGAGGTCCAGAGCGCGCTCCAGCAGCGCTACCGGAACGTCACCGCGGATCTGGCGCTGAGCGCGCCGCGCCAGTTCTACGTCCACGTCTCCGGGCGCGTCCCGCAGCCCGGCCGGCACCTCGTTCCCGCTGTGGCGCGCGTCGAGAACGCGATCGTCGAGGCGAGCGGGACCGAGATCTACACGCTCTCCCGCTACGCCGAGCCGGCCACCCGCTCCGGGCTCCGGTGGCCGGCGCTGCGCACCGTGTCCGTCGTCCGGCGCTCGGGCGAGACCCGGACCGTGGACCTGATGCGGTACTTCGCCACGGGCGACCTCGCCGCCAACCCGTACCTCCAGGACGGCGACGCGCTCTACGTGCCGGCCTTCGACCCGCTCGTCGAGGGCGTCGTCGTGGCCGGGGCCGTGGACCGGCCGGGGACGTACGACGTGCGCGCGGACGACTCGGCGCTCGACCTGCTCGTGGTCACGAGTGGGCAGGACCCGTCGGCGCGGATCTCGCGCGTCCGGCGCGTCCGGCCCACCGGCGCGGGCGCATCCGAGACGCGCGAGGTGACGTACGCCGAGGCGGGCAGCCTCGACGTCCGCCCACGCGACCAGATCTACGCCGTCCCGGCCGAGCCCGACGCGGACCGCGCGCAGGTGAACGGGGCCGTCCGCTACCCCGGAGCGTACCCGATCGTCGAAGGCGAGACGACGCTCGACGCGCTCGTCGCGATGGCCGGCGGCCTCCGCGACGACGCGCTCCTGCGCGGGGCCTACCTCGAGCGGCCGTCGCGGGAGGAGGTGGTCCGGCCGGTCTCCGAGTCGCAGGTGGGCGCAGACGAGTCGGTCACGCCCGACGTGTCCGTCGAGTCGGACCTGCTCGGCGGCCTCTTCGGGCGGCAGTTCTTCGTACGCCAGACGCAGCGCACGCCGCGCGTCTCGCTCAACCCCGAGGCGGCAGTCTCCGGCTCCCAGTCCGTTCCGCTCCGCGGTGGGGACATCCTCACGGTGCCGTTCGACTAC
>JANPJI010000038.1:0-5609 GCA_031425425.1 Rubricoccaceae bacterium | reverse complement strand
GCGGCGCGAGGCGCGCCGCGTCCGCGGGCGTGCGGATGCCGAAGCCGACCAGGAGCGGGTTGCGGACGAGCGCACGCGTCCGGTCGAGGTAGTCCGTGATGGAGTTGGTGTCGGCAAGCGCGCCGCCGGTGAGGCCCGGCGACGAGACGGCGTAGACGAAGCCGGTCGAGCGCTCGTCCACGGCGCGGACCCGCGCCTCGGGCGTGTTGGGGGCCACGAGGTAGGTTACGCCGAGCCCGGCCGCGGCCGCGTCGGCGTCGAGAAGGTCGCTCTCGTCCGGCGGCAGATCCGGCAGGATCAGCCCGGCGACGCCGGCCTGAGCCGCGTCGCGGCAGAACGCGCCGACGCCGTACTGCAGCACCGGGTTGACGTAGCCCATCAGTACGAGCGGGACGTCGGGGTGTGCCGCCGCGAACGCCTCGGCGGTCCGGAAGGCGTCGGCCATCTGGACCCCGTGGCCGAGTGCCCGCGCGCTCGCGCGCTGGATGGGCAGGCCCTCGGCGAGCGGGTCCGAGAACGGCATCCCCAGCTCGACGAAGTCCGCCCCCGCCTCGGCGACGGCGCTCAGCACGTCGCCCGTCGAGGCCGGGTCGGGGAAGCCGTTGGTGACGAACAGGCCGAGGGCCGCCCGCCGGCTTTGGCGGATCTCGGCGAGGTGCGTGTGGAGGCGGGTCACGTGGAGATGCGCTGCATGAGAATCTCGGGGTGCGCGAGCGGTGTGAACCCGAACCGGGTGTAGAGCGCGTGCGCGTCGCGCGTGCCGAGCATCCATCGGCGGAAGCCCTGGAGGTCCGGGTGCGCGAGTACACCCTCGACGAGCCACACGCCGAGCCCGCGCCCGCGGTGGGCGTCGAGGACGTATACGTCGGCGAGCCAGCCGAACGTGGCCCGGTCGGTGACGACGCGCGCGTAGCCGACCTGCGCGCCGCCGGGCGCGTACAGGCCGAACGGGACCGAGCCGGCCGCGGCGCGTTCGACAAGGGCGCGCTCGACGCCGGGCGACCAGTAGCTCGTCCTGAGGGATGCGTGGATGGCCTCGAAGTCCAGGCGCGCGGGGTCGTCCGAGATCGCGTAGCCGTCCGGACGGGCGAGTTCGTGGGTCACGGATACAGGCGCTCGGCGATCGTCGCCATGTCCTTGTCGCCGCGGCCCGAGACGCAGACGACGCAGACGGCGTCCGGCGCGAGGCTGGGCGCGAGGCGTTCGAGGAGCGACACGGCGTGGGCCGTTTCGAGGGCCGGGATGATGCCTTCGAGGCGCGACAGCAACTCGACGCCGGCGAGCGCCTCGGCGTCGGTGACGGCGTGGTACGCCACGCGCCCGGCGTCCTTGAGGTAGGCGTGCTCCGGCCCGACGCCGGGGTAGTCCAGCCCGGCTGAGATCGAGTGCGGCAGCGTCACCTGGCCCGCGTCGTCCTGGAGGAGGTACGACATCGAGCCGTGGAGGATGCCCGGCGAGCCCATCGTGAGCGTCGCGGCGTGGCGGCCCGGCGTGCCGTCTGCCGCCACGAGCCCCTCGCCGCCGGCCTCGGCTCCAAAGAGGGCCACATCGTCCGCAATGAAGGGGTAGAAGATGCCCATCGCGTTCGAGCCACCCCCGATGCACGCGAAGACGGCGTCGGGCGTCTCGCGCCCGATGTGCTCCCGGAGCTGGGCGCGGACCTCGTCGCCGATAATCCGCTGGAAGTCGCGGACCATGACGGGGTACGGGTGCGGCCCGACGACCGATCCGATGCAGTAGAAGGTGTCGTCGGGGTTCGACACCCAGTCGCGGAAGGCCTCGTTGGTGGCGTCCTTGAGCGTCTTCGAGCCGCTCGTCGCCGGGCGGACCTCCGCCCCGAGCAGGCGCATCCGGAGCACGTTGAGGTGCTGCCTCTCGATGTCCTCGGAGCCCATGTAGACGATGCACGGCAGCCCGAACCGCGCGCAGACGGTAGCCGTGGCGACGCCGTGCTGGCCCGCGCCCGTCTCGGCGATGATGCGGCGCTTGCCCATCCGCCGCGCCAGCAGGATCTGCCCGACGGTGTTGTTGATCTTGTGCGCGCCCGTGTGGCAGAGGTCCTCGCGCTTGAGGTACACCGTCCGGCCGACGTGCTCGGACAGCCGCGGCGCGGCCGTCAGGGGCGTGGGGCGGCCGACGTATTCGCGGAGCAGATCGCGCCACTCGGCCCAGAAGGCCGGGTCCGCCTGCGCCTCGGCATAGGTTGCGCGGAGCGCGTCGAAGGCGGGCGCGAGGACCTCGGGGACGAACGCGCCGCCGTACGCGCCGAAGCGCCCGCGGGCGTCGGGCAGGGTGTCGGGGATGGGAGAGGACGTCGGCACCATTGTGGAGGTAGTAGGGGCACAGCATGCTGTGCCCGTACAGGGCACGGCAGTCGTGCAGGCGAGACGCCGATAGTGGGCGCGCCGTCGGTGGCAGGGAGCCGTCAGGCGGCCGTGTCGATCGCGGCGAAAGCGTTGAAAAAGGCGGCTAGCTTGTCGAGGTCCTTCACGCCGGGCGAGGCCTCGACCGACGACGACAGGTCCACGGCGTACGGGCGCATCGTGGCGACGGCCTGCGCCACGTTGTCGGCCGAGATTCCCCCGGCGAGGAACACGTCCGCCTCGGACGTGAGCGCGCGGGCGACGCGCCAGTTGAAGCTCTCGCCGGTGCCGCCGAAGAGGCTCGTCGTGCTCGTGTCCAGCAGCAGGAAGTCGACCACGCCGAGGTACGGCTCGGCCATGGCCCGGACCTGCTCCGCGGAGGCGTCGTGCGTGACCGGGATGGCCTTGATGACGGGGACGGTGATCGCGGCGCACGTCTCGGGCGACTCGTGGCCGTGGAGCTGCGCCATCCGGAAGCCAACCTCCGTACAGCGCGCGTTGACCGCCTCGGCGCTCTCGTCCACGAACACGCCGACGGGCACGGGGCCGGCGACCCAGGCCAGGATCTCGCGTGCGGCGGCCGGCTCGATGTAGCGCGGGCTGCCGGGGTGCTGGATGAAGCCCAGGAAGTCGGCCCCGGCGGCGGCGCAGAAGCGGGCGTCGTCGAGGCGCGTGATGCCGCAGATCTTGACGAGGGGGGGCATCGGGGAACGGGGAACGGCCATCGGGGAAGAGGAGGCCAGAGATGGCATGAGCTGTTCAGAGGGGACGGGTTTCCCCGATTCCCGTTGCCCGCTGCCCGTTGGCCGCGAGTGCGACGGCTGTCTCGCGCCTCAGCGCGGCGAGGGCACGGCCCGGGTCGGCGGCACGCATGAAGGCGGAGCCGACGAGGAACGCGTCCGCCCCGGCGTCGCGGAGGCGCGCCGTGTCCGCGGCCGTCTGGATGCCGCTCTCGGCGACGCGTACGATGCGCTCGGGCAGGAGCGCGAAGACCGTCTCGGCCTGTCCGAGGTCCACTCTGAACGTGCGCAGGTCGCGGCTGTTGACGCCCAGCACGGCGACGCGGTCGAGGTCGACCCCGTCCAGTTCGTGTGCGGTGTGGACCTCCACGAGCACGCCGAGCCCGAGCGCCTCGGCGGCGTCGAGGAGGTCGTGGAGGCGCGCCGGGTCCAGCGCCGCAGCGATGAGGAGGACGGCGTCGGCCCCGTAGGCCCGCGCCTCGACGAGCTGGTACTCGTCCACGACGAAGTCCTTGCGCAGAAGCGGCAGGTCGACGGCCTGGCGAACGGCCGCGAGGTGGTCAAGGGACCCCTTGAAGTGGGTCGGCTCGGTGAGGACCGACAGCGCCGCGGCGGCGGCGACGCGGTAGGACCGGGCGATCGCGGCGGGGTCGTACTCGGAACGCAGCACGCCCTCGCTGGGGCTCGCGCGCTTGCACTCGGCGATGAACGCAGGGCCGTCGGGGCGGCGCAGCACGCGGGCGAGGCTCAGCGTCGGCGCGTGGAACGCCGAGCGCGCCTCCAGCGCGGCGACCGGAACGCGCGCCCGCCGGTCGGCGACGAGCGCCGCGGTGTCGGCGAGGATCTGGCCGAGGACGGTGTCGGTGGCAGTCATCGGGCGCTCTCAGTCTGGATTCCGGCCGCCTCGTGCGAGACCTCGACGAGCGCGTCGAGCGCGGCGAGCGCGCGGCCCGTGGCGATGCTGTCGCGGGCGGCGTCGAGGCACGCGGCGAGGCCGTCGAACTCGGCCGAGGCGAGGAGGGCGTAGGCCGCATTGAGGATGACCACGTCGGCCTGCGGGCCGGCCTCGCCGGAGAGGACGGCCCGCACGATCTCGGCGTTCTCTTCGGGCGTCCCGCCCTGGAGGGCGGCAGCGCTGACCCGTGCGAGGCCGTACGACTCCGGCACGACGGTCTGCTCCAGCAGCCCGCCGTCGAAGGCGTGCGAGCCGGTCTGGTAGACCGACGTCGGAGACGTCGTGCTGAGCTCGTCGAGCCCGTCGTGGGCGTACACCACCACGACGTGCTCGCTCCCGAGGCGCATCAGGATGGCCGCCATCTGACGCGCGACGGCGTCCGAGAACGCCCCGACGAGCTGGCGCCGCACGCCGGCCGGGTTGCACAGCGGCCCCAGGATATTGAAGGCGGTCCGCACGCCGAGCGCCGCGCGCACCGGCCCGACGTGACGCAGCGCGGGGTGGTACTCGGGCGCGTGGAGAAAGCAGATGCCCGCCTCGCGGAGGCACCGTGCCGCGGCGTCCGCCCCGAGGCCGGTTTGCACGCCAAGCGCGTCGAGGACGTCGGTGGAGCCGGAGAGGCTGGACACGCCGCGGTTGCCGTGCTTGGCGACGGGCACGCCCGCCCCGGCGACGACGAAGCTGGCGGCCGTCGAGATGTTGAACGTGCCCGCGTGGTCGCCGCCGGTCCCGCAGAGGTCGACCGGGTTGAGGCCGCCGGTGTCCACCGGCACGGCGTAGCGGCGCATGACGCGGGCGAAGCCGGTGAGCTCGTCGAGGGTCTCGCCGCGCGCGCGGAGGCCCAGCAGGAGGCCGGCGATCTGCTCGGGCGCGGCCTCGCCGCGGAGCATGCAGTCCATCGCCTGACCGGCCTGCGCCTCGGTCAGCGTCTCGCCCTCGGCGACGAGTTGGAGGATGGGTTTCATCGGGGGGGGACGGGGGACGGGGCGAGTGCGCGGAGGACCCAGTTGCGGACGATCCGCGGGCCCTCCGTCGTCAGGATGCTCTCGGGGTGGAATTGGACCCCCTCGACGGGATGTTCACGGTGGCGGAGCCCCATGACGACGCCGTCGTCGGTCTCGGCCGTGACCTCGAGGGCGTCGGGAAGGCTCGCGCGGTCGACCACGAGCGAGTGGTAGCGCGTCGCGACGAAGTCCGGCTGGACGTTCTCGAACACGCCGGCCCCGTCGTGGCGGATGCGGCTCGTCTTGCCGTGCATGAGCGTCGGCGCGTGCGTGATGCGCCCGCCGTAGACCTCGCCGATGGCCTGGTGCCCGAGGCACACGCCGAGGACGGGGACGGTCGGGCCGAGGTCGCGGATGAGCGCCTCGGAGATCCCCGCGTCGGCGGGGCGGCCCGGGCCGGGCGAGATGAGGACGCCGGCCGGCGCCATCGCGCGGACGTCCTCGACGGTCACCTCGTCGTTGCGGACGACCCGGACGTCGGCCGTCTCCGCGGCCACGAGGTGGACGAGGTTGTACGTGAACGAGTCGTAGTTGTCGACGACAAGGA
>JANPJI010000037.1:0-2845 GCA_031425425.1 Rubricoccaceae bacterium | reverse complement strand
GCCGCCCTCCTCTTCGTCCTCGCGACCACCACGGCCAGGCCGGGCCAGGCCCAGGGTGCCCCCACCGTCCAGCGGCTCTTCGGCTCCGGCGTCACCCAGTTCGAGCACTTCGGATGGGCCGTCGCTGTCGCGACAGGGCCGGCCGGAACGCTCGCCGTCGTCTCGGCCGAGCAGGACGGGCTTCCACTCGGGCGCGGGTCGGCGTTCGTTTACCACTACGACACCCAGACCGGCCTCTTCGCCGAGGAGGCCCGGCTCCAGGCCTCCGAGTCGGCCGACCAGGGACAGGCCGTCGCCGTGCTCCCCGGCCCGGACGCGGCCCCCGAGCGCGCTCTGGCCGTCGTCGGCGGCGGCGGGACGGCCTACCTCTACCGCCGGGCCGCCACCGGCGGCACGTGGGTCCGCGAGCTCGGCCCGGTCGACCTGCCCGGCAACACGTTCGAGGCCGGCGGGTACGGCGTCGGGCTCGTCCGCGACACGGCGGGGGCCGAGTACATGGCCGTCTCCGACGGGGACTCGGTGTTCGTCTACCGCCGGCCACCAGGCTCGCCGATGGCCGCCGGGTCGTGGGCGCTCGACGGCGCACTCGGGAGCGGGCCGGAGGGCCTCTCCGCGACGATCGTCGCCGCGTGGTCCGCCCCAGACGGGTCCGTCGGGGCGGCGGTGGCCGACCGGGGTGCCCAGCCGCTCGAGATCGTCGTGTTCCGGCGTGCGGCGGCGACGGTCGTGTGGTCCGAGGAGGCCCGCCTCACCGGGAGCGCGGCCCGCCCGGGCGACGCGTTCGGCGAGGCCATCGGCGCGTCGGTCGGGACCGACGGCGTCGAACGGGTCGTCGTGGGATCGCCGTACCGCCCGAACACGTTCCCGGTGCCGCCGGGCGGGGCGGCGTACGTCTTCGCCCGCGACGGCGCGACGGGCGCGTGGGCTGAGGAGGCCCGGCTCGTCCCACCGTCGCCGCAGTTCACGTTCGGCCGGTGCGTGGCCATCTCGGGCTCGGTCGTGGCCGCGTACGGGTCCGACGTGGCGACGGTGTACCGGCGGACGGGCGGGGCGTGGTCGACGACGGGCTCGTTCAACACGAACACGTACGGGGCGTTCGCCCAGAACGAGATGGCGCTCTCGGGCTCGTTCCTGCTGATGGGCGACGACCTCAACGGGGACTTCGGGGCGGAGGCCGGCGGCGCGTGGGCGTTCACGCTCCCCGAGGCGTGGACGCCGGCCGAGCCGGGAGCGCCGCCGTCGGTCGCGCTCGCGGTGTCGGTGTGGCCGAACCCGGCCCGGTCGCGCGTCACGGTCTCGGTCGCGCTCGCCGCGGCGGGTGCGGTCGCCGTGGCGGTCTACGACGGCCTCGGCCGCCGGGTCGCGCTCGTTCACGACGGCGTCCTCCCAGCCGGGGTCCACGCGCTGTCCCTCGACGGCGCGTCGCTGCCTGCCGGCCTGTACGTGGTCCGGGCTGTCGGGACGGGCGTCGCCGCGAGCCGGATCCTCGCGGTCGTCCGGTAGAGGACACGCCGGACACAGGCGCGCCCGGCCTCGCGGGGGGGCCGGGCGCGTGCCGGTGGGCCTTGTAAGATTTGAACTTACGACCTCTCGCGTGTGAGGCGAGCGCTCTAAACCGCTGAGCTAAAGGCCCGAACCCGCCCGCGACGTGGACGTCGCGACAGGCGGGACGCCGAACCTAGCCACGGCGCGGCGCGTCATCAAGACGGCCGTGTGGAGAGCGAGCGAGGACAGAGCCAGCGGCGGCCGCCCGTCAGTACGTCAGCACGACGCCGCCAAGCGTGAGGCCGGCCCCCGTGCCGACGAGCAGCACGCGGTCGCCGCGGCGCACGCGCCCGTCCGCGACGGCCTCGTAGAGCGCGATCGGGAGCGACGCGGCGACGCAGTTGCCCGTCCAGTCCAGCGTCCGCACGACGCGGTCTTCGGGCCAGCCGAGCGCGTCCATGAGCCGGAAGCCGGCGCGGCTCGCCTGGTGCGGCACGACCCGGTCGATGCCGGCGAGGCCACACGAGAGGCCCGGCCGGAGCGCCTCCAGAAACGGCCCCACGCGCTGCATCGTCAGCCGGAGCACGCCGCGGCCGTCCATCGCGAACAGCCCGTCAGCCTCGTGGTGCCCGACGAGGCGCGGGTGCCGCCGCGAGCCGCCGCCGCGAATCGCCGTGAGGTCCGCCCCCTCGGAGAACGTCTCGAAGCGGACCGCCTCGATGACAGACGGACTGTCCATGGGCGTCGCCACGAGGACGACGGCCGCGGCCCCATCACCGAGCAGGACGGCGCTTTCGGGCGCGGCGCGGTCCATCCCCACCGAGGCGATGTCGGCGCACGAGACGAGGATGCGGCGGTACGCGCCGGACGCGAGGAGCGCCGCGGCCGTGTGGAGCGCCGCCAGGAAGCCGAGGCATGTCGCGTGAACCGAGAACGCCGGGACGCCGCTCAGGCCGAGCGCGCGGTGGAGCAGCGCCCCGCCGTCGGGGAGCGTCTGCTCGGGCGTGCCCGACGCGCTCAGGATCAGGTCTACGTCGCGCGCCTCCAGCCCGGCTGCGGCGAGCGCCTCGTGGCTCGCCTTCGCGCCCATCTCGGACGCCGTCTCGCCCTCGGCCCGCCGCCGCTCGCGGACGCCCGCGTTGGCCTCGGCCCACCCGGTCGGAACGCCGCACCACGCCTCGACCTCGGCGCTTGGCACGACGCGCGGCGGCAGGTACCGTCCGACGCCGGCGATCTGGACTCGGAGCATGGAGGTGAACGGGATGCGGGATGCGGCCGGGTGAACCAGGTCCGGGTTCACCCGGCGGACCTGATGCGGGATTCTACGAGGCGCGCGGTCGCGGCGGATGGCACGATCGTA
>JANPJI010000036.1:0-1673 GCA_031425425.1 Rubricoccaceae bacterium | reverse complement strand
GGTCTTCGCCTACGCCCTCGCCGACACGACGGCCCTGCCGGACTTCGAATGGGCCGCGCCGGTCTACCGCGCCTTGGCTACGGCCGACGGGGCGTTCCGGCTGGACTTCCTGCGCCCCGGCCCCTACTTCGTCGTCGCCGTGGCCGACCGCAACCGCAACGGGCGCGTCGACGCCGCCGAGCGGGCGGCCGTCCCGCCGCGCCGCGCCGTGCTCGCCACCGAGGCGCGGCCCGACTCGGCGCAAGCCGACGGGGCGCAGGCGGATTCCGTGCAGGCCGACTCGGTCCGCGCCGACCCGACGCGCGCACCGCGCCCCGCCGCCCCGGCGCTGACGCTGTGGGTGGCCCGCCGCGACACGCTCGCCGTCCGCTCCGTGCGCGCGCTCTCGGACCGGCGCTTCGTCGTCCGCTTCTCGCAGGGCGTCGCCCTCGCGCCGGGCTCGCCGGTGACCGCGTCGGTCGTGGACACGTCCGGAGCCGCCCTGGGAGAGGTCGAGCTCTACGCCGTCCCCGGCGCGCCGGCCGAGATCATCGCCTGGGCGGACGGTCCGATTCGCCCCGGCCCGGCGCGGTTCGCCACGCGCAACGTGCTCGACTCGGCCGGCGTCGCGCGGCGGCCCCTCTCGTCCGTGTTCGAGGTGCCGGCGCGGGCAGACACGTTCCGGACGCGGTTCGTGCGGTTCGAGCCGCAGCCGGCGCCGGGGGACTCGGTCGCGCGCCTCCCACCGGGAAGTCACACCGACCCGACGCGCGTCCGCGACGTGCTTCTGGTCCGTGGCTCGCCCCGGTTCAGCGTCCCGCTCCCGCGCGTGATCCTGAGCGGCCCCTCCGATGTGCCCGTGGTGATCGAGATGGGGACGGGGCCGGACGGACCGTTCGAGCGCGCCCCCGGCAGCGGGACCGTAATCCCGCTCGAAATGTGCGGGGGGTACGACAGCATCTGCTTCGCCCCCGCCGCGCCGCGGTTCGTGCGCGTCGTCACGCCGGACACGACCGCGACGGTCTCCTTCGGCGTGTACGAGGCGAGCGAGCTGGGCAGCATCGTCGGGCGCGTCTCGCCCGCGTCCCTCTACGTCGAGGCGACGCCGGAGACGGGTGCGACGGTCCTCGCCGCCGTGGACGAGACGGGCGCGTTCGTCATCACAGACCTGCTGCCGGGGCCGTACCGGCTCCGGATCTGGGACGACGTGGACCGGAACGCGCTGTGGTCCGCCGGACGCCTCGCTCCGTACGCACCGCCCGAGCCGCTGCGGTTCGTCGACGAGCCCGCCGCCGTCCGCGCGCGGTGGGAGACCGACGTGGGCACGCTCACCCTCTCCGAGACCCCATGACCGGACTCACGCCCCTGCTCACGTCCGACGGGATGCGCGCGGCTGAGGCCGCGACCATCGAGCGCTGGGGCATCCCCGCACGTGTCCTGATGGAGACCGCCGGACGCGCCGCGGCCGACGCCGTCGCGGACCTGCTCGGCGGATCCGGTCAGGTCCGGGCCAGCCCGGCGGGCTCACCCGGGGCGCAGGGGATGCGCGTCGCGGTCCTGTGCGGGCCGGGCAACAACGGCGGCGACGGGTTCGTGGTCGCGCGCGCGCTCCACGCCCGCGGCGCGGTCGTCCACGTGCTCGCCGCGGAACCGGCGCAGGAGGGCGCAGACCGCAGGGAAAACCGGCTTCTCGC
>JANPJI010000035.1:0-2583 GCA_031425425.1 Rubricoccaceae bacterium | reverse complement strand
GCATCGCCGTCATCGGGGTCTCGGCGGACGACTCGGCCAGCCACGAGCGCTTCGCGGGCCGCTATGGCCTCCCGTTCCCGCTCGTCGCCGACCCTGACCGTGCCATCCTCGACAAGTACAGCGTCTGGGGCGAGCAGTCGTTCTACGGCAAGCTCCTCGTCGGCCTGATGCGGACGACTTTTCTGATCGGGCCGGACGGCCGGGTCGTTCACGTGTTTAAGCGCCCGAAGACGGCCCACCACGCCGAGGAGATCCTCGCCGCGTGGGAGAAGGCCTCCGGCCCATCCACCCCTCAACCCTGATGATCGTCCTCGGAAACTGGAAGATGAACACCGGCCTCGCCGAGGCTGTCCGCCTCGCGTCCGATGTCGTCCGGGCCACCGACGGCGTCGCGGCGACGGTCGGCGTGTGCCCGCCGGCCGTCTGGCTCGACGCCGTCGCCGAGCGCCTGCGCGGCTCCGCCGTCGCGCTCGGGGCGCAGAACGTGTACCCGGCCGACGCCGGCGCGTTTACAGGCGAGCTCTCGCCGGCGATGCTGGCCGGCGTCGGCTGCCGGTACGTGCTCGTCGGGCACTCCGAGCGCCGCGCGCTCCTCGGCGAGGACAGCGCGTTCGTGGCCCGCAAGGCGGCGGCGTGCCTCGCGGCCGGGCTCGTCCCCGTCGTGTGTGTCGGCGAGACGCTGGAGCAGCGCGACAGCGGGCAGGCCGAGGCGATCGTCGGCGACCAGCTCGCGGCGTCGCTGGGCGGTCTCGACGCGCCCGCAACGCTCGTCGTGGCGTATGAGCCCGTGTGGGCCATCGGGACCGGCAGGACGGCGAGCCCCGAGCAGGCGCAGGCCATGCACGCTGCGCTCCGCAGTCGCCTGACCGAACGCTTCGGCGACGCGGGCCGACGCGTCCCGCTCCTGTATGGTGGCAGTGTCAAGGCCGACAGCGCCCCAGAGCTGTTCGCGCAGGCGGACGTGGACGGCGCGCTCGTCGGCGGGGCAAGTCTGGACGCGGCCGGCTTCGCGGCGATCGCCGCGGCAGCCGGCTAGCCCTTCTTGGCGGGCGCGGCGTCGGCCTTGGCAGCCGGTTTGGGAGAGGTCGTCTCCTTCTTGGCCGCCGGCTTCGGCTCGGGTGCGGCGGACCCGGTCGCCTGCGCCTTCCGGTCCGTGGACTCGCTCTTCGAGTCCTTGCGCACGTAATCCGTGAGGTAGAACCCGGAGCCCTTGAACTGGAGCCCGGCCCCGCCCGAGATGACCCGGACGACCGGCAGGCCCGACTCCGGGTCCACGGTGAGGGCCGGGTCAGAAATGCGCTGGAAGGCGTCGAAGACGGTCCCGTCTTCGCGTCGGTAGACGTACGTGGGCATCGGTGGGGTTGGGGGACGGAAGGTCGAACCGGGGAGCCGTCCGCCGGGTTTCGCGCAGGCCGCTTACTCCGTAACGACGAGGGCGCGTTCGCCCCGAGCGAGCGCCGTCTGGCGGTCGTCGAACGCGGTGACGCGCAGTACGAACGGCCCTGCCAGCTGCCCGGTGACCGCGACGAACCGCGAGTTGCCCCTCATGTCGACCGTCGCGACGCCCGCCCCGTTGACCGTCCACTGGTAGCTCGTCGCTCCGGGAACCAGCTGGGCCCGGTACTCCAGCGGAGCGCCCGGCGACAGTTCGGCGGAGCCCTTGACGTAGATCGTCGCTGCCGCGTCGGGAACGGTCGGAATGCTCGGGTCGGCCGGAGCGTCGGTGAGGCGGTCGCACCCGGCGACAGCCGGGAGCACGGCGAGCACGGCGGCGAGAGTGGCCGCTGAAGAGGAGAAAGCCATGAGGGGCGGGGCTGGCGGACCAAAAGGATACGGCACCCGTCCCCGAACCGGCTGCCCGTCAGGGCGAAAGAACGGCGTCGAGGACGTGGACGACCCCGTTGCCGGCGTCCAGGTCGGGCGTGGCGACGCGGGCGGATCCGCCCCCGCCGCGCACGACGAGCGGCGTCCCGGGGACAAGCGTGATCTCGGCCCCCGAGACCGTCTCGACGGTCTGCTCGACGTCGGCGTCCGTCGTGAACAGCCGGTAGGCGAGCACGTGTCCGTCGAGGCGCGAGCGGAGCGCCGCCGGGTCGGCGCGGAGCGCCGCGAGGGCGTCGGGGCCGAGCGCCGCGAAGGCGGCGTTGCTCGGAGCGAAGACCGTGAGCGTTTGCGCCGTATCACCGAGCGTCTCGCCGAGTCCGGCGGCCTCGACGAGGGCGACGAACGTCGACAGGTCCGCGGAGGTGGACGCGATGCCGAGGACGGTGTCCGTCGCCTCGGCCGATGCGGGAGCGGCCGGTGCCGACGCCGCGGGAGCGGTGGGGGGCGCGTCGTCGGCTCCGCACGCGGCGAGGGCGAACACGGCGAGGCCGAGCAGGAGAGGGCGAATCATGCGGGGTCGGCAGCCGGGCCGGAGAGGAGATCGGGGAAGTGGAGCCGGAGCGTCTCGTAGAACGCCCGCAGCGGAAGCCCGACGACGGTCGGGTAGTCGCCGTCGATGCGGTCGACGAGGAGCGCCCCGGCGTCGTCCTGGATGCCGTACGCGCCGGCCTTGTCCATCGGTGAGCCCGTCGCGACGTA
>JANPJI010000034.1:0-2185 GCA_031425425.1 Rubricoccaceae bacterium | reverse complement strand
GAGGCCCCACGTCTGGAACTGGCCCACGGCCCACCGCTGCGCCATGTCCAGCTCGGGGCCGCTCGTCAGCCGGGCTCCGGCGATGTCGGTCATCCACAGGGCGTGATCCATCACGCGCCCGCGCGTGATCGCCTCGGCGCGGATGAACGAGACGGCCGCAGTGTCCACCGGCTCAGGTGACGGGGCCGCAGGCTGGGCGAGGACGGGGGCGGCGAGGAAGGCGGCCGAAAGAATGAGGAAACGCATCGGTCTATCAGAAAATGGCGAATGTGATCTCTACCACTGGCCACCTCCTACTGGCCACTGGCGCGGTGTCAGTACGGCGGATTCAGCGTGTCCGGGTCGGCGAGGGCGTTGACGGCCTCCCAGTCCTCGTACCGGGCGAGGTCGTCGCGGATGGCCTTGAGCACGTACGCCACCACCACGGCGTCGTCGAGGAAGCCCGTCCCGACGATGAAGTCCGGGACGAGGTCGAACGGGGTGACGAAGTAGAGCAGCGCAGCCGTCGCGAGGACGATGGACTTCCACGGGAGGCGGCGGTAGTCGCCGCGGGCATACGCGCGGACGAGCCGGATGAGCACCGGGAGGTCCGTCCGCAGGGAGCCGAGGCGGCTTTTCGGGGCACGCATCCGCGACTGCGCCCGGCGGGCGAGCGCCCGGAGCCGGGGAGACCGCTGGACGATCTCCTCGGCCTGCTGCTGGAACGGGTGGAGGCCACGAGGGGCCGAGTCGGAACGGGGCACGGGCGCGGAGGAGATGGGACGGCCAAGGTACGCGGAACACCCGCCGGCGGTCCCGTGCTGCGGCACGTCTCAGCCCTCGCTTGGGACGAGCCGGAGGGTCCACCTTGCACGTCCGGGCAGGAACGGAAGTGGGCGGCCCTCGACCCACGCGTCGTGCCCGGCCCCCCAGTACGGCGACAGCGGGTGACCGGCCTGCCCGCCGGGCATGTGGAGAATTCCGGTCGCCTCGTGGCCCGGCGAGACGACCATCCGCTCGCTCGCGCCGAAGTCCGGCCGCTGCACGCGCGGCATCCGGTCGTCGCCAGCGAGCGGGTCGGACGGCATCCGGAGGCGGTCTCCGAGGAGCGGGATCGCAGCTGCGAGCGGATGCGCGATCGCCGCCCGGTTGTGGTCGCCCCACGTCGGCGGCTCGCGCAGGGCCGAGTCGGCCGCGGCGAGCAGGACCGCGCGCCACGAGCCGGCGCCCTGCGGCAAAAGGTGTACGGGCTGCGCGGTCGCGAGCTGCCACAGCGCGGCCTCTCGCAGATCGTCGGCCTCGCCGAAGACCGTACGGGCGGGCGCGAGAAGGGCCGTCGTCAGGCCGTCGTCGAGCGTCTCGTGGAAGGCGCGGACGGGCCCGTAGCCGACCGACTCGACCGACGCCCGCCCGCCCCACGCGGCGACGCGGGCGCGGAGCGCGGCCCGGTCCGGCCGCCCGCGGAGCGCGTCGGCGTCGAGCGTCCGGAGCAGCAGGCGCTGCCAGCGGGCGTAGTACGCGCCGCGGTCGTCGAGCTGGATCGCAAGCAGGTCCACTTCGGTGATCGGGCCGGTGAGCTGCTGGAGGGCGTCGCGGATGACGCCCGCGCGGGCACCGTTGTCGTACGGCCCGAGGCCGATGCGCGCGAGCGCCTCGCCCGAGGCGACGCGGTTGTTGGCCGTCCACACCTGCCCGCCGGCCGGGTCGACGACGCGCGGCGTCGCGGCCGGATCACGGAACCCGCTCCACAGGGCGTCCGGGTCGGTCGAGAGGACGGGCGTCTGCCCGTCGTGCCCGTCGCGGTTCGGGAGGCGTCCGCCCAGCGTCCACCCGATGTGCCCGGCACGGTCGCCGGCGACGAGGTTCTGGGCGGGGATGCCGGCCCGGTTGGCGACCGTCAACGCCTCGTCGACCGTCTGCGCGTGCTCCATGTCGAGCAGGCTCAGGTCGACAGCGCCGGGGCGGTAGGCGGCCCACTGGAGGGCGTAGCGGGCCCCTGCCTCGTCGGTGGAGAGGACGGGGCCGAACCGGCTCACCGTGATCTCGATGGCGACATCCTCGCCTCGGGCGACGCGGACCGTGTCGCGGACGACCGTCAGCGCGTCGGCCCCGTCCGCGGTCTGTACCGAGTCCGGCCCGGCCGGGACGATCCGGACGAGGTCCGCGAAGTCGCCGTAGGAGTTGGTCAGGCCCCATGCCACGTGGC
>JANPJI010000033.1:0-1728 GCA_031425425.1 Rubricoccaceae bacterium | reverse complement strand
GGCGTCGAGGCGTGCGCGAAGCGAGTCCGGTGATTCGCCGCCGGCTGCGCGTGCGAGGGCGTCGAGGTTGGGCGGGAGCGCCTCGGGGAGGCCGTCGCGGTCGGCGCGCGTGAGCAGGCGGAGCGCCGCGGCCCGCGCCGCGGCGTCGGTCCACGCCGGGGCACCGTCGCGGGCGTCGTAAAACGCACGGACGGCCGCCTGCTCGTCCGCCGCCCCCATGGCCGCGTCGTCAGGGCCTTCTGCGACTGCGACGGTCTGGACGGCCGCCGCGGCGCTGTCGGCGGCGAGGCGCTCGGCGAGGGCGAACGCCAGCGACGGGTCGCTCTCGCGCGCGGTCCACGGCCGTGCGACGACCGTCGCCCCGGCCAGACCGGCGAGCAGCGCCGCGGCTCCGAGGCCGATGGCCCAGGTGCGTCGAGAGGGGGCAGAGACCTGGGTGGGCGGCGGCGTATCGAGAGACATTGCGCAGGTCGTGCGGAGTGGGGAGGGCGGAGCCGCCGCCGCCGGACAGTCGAATGGATCTACTTTCGAAGGTAGAGGTTTCGACCTCACCCCGGCATGCACGCACTGTTGCCCTCGCGGTTTTTATGCCCTCCGATTCCGTCCCAACGGCCTCCGCTTCAGCCTCCTCCCATCTGCGGCTGGACTTCGACCCGACACGCGACGGGTTCGCGTTCCGCAACCGCTTCGAGTGGGTCGACGCGGATCTTTCGGTGCTCGACCGGCGGCTCCGTCCGCTCGCCTCGGCGGCGGTCGGTGCAGCAGCGGCTGTCGGAGGAGCCGTGGCCGGCCCGGTCGGTGCGGCGGCCGGAGCCGTCGCCGGCGCGGCGGTCGGCGCGACCGGGATCGGCGGCGCACTCGTCCGGTCGGTCGCGCGGCGGTGGGGCTCGTTCGGGCTGTGCGGCGGGATGGCCCTCGCCGCGATCGAGCGGTGGCCGCAGGCCGGCCGCGTGCCCACGTCGGCCCTGCAGGCGGACGCGCTGCGGCCGCTCCTGCGCCGGCGGCAGGAGGCCACGCTGCGAGCCGCCCTCCCGCGCTTCGCGGCGGAGTGGCTTCGCGCACGGCGGTGGGGATCGGTCGAGGCCCCGCTCGCCGCAGCGCTCGTCCGCGAGCTGGACCGCATCGAGGCCACGCTCCGGAGCGGCCGGCCCGCTCTCGTCGGGCTCGTCGGCGACGCGCCGGACCCGTTCGCCAACCACCAGGTCGTCGTGTTCGGAATCGATCGGACGGGTCCGGTGAGCGCGTCCCTCGACGTCTACGACCCCAACGGGCCGGGCCAGACACGCTGGATCCGGACGGCACCCGGCGCACGAACCGGGACGACATCGGTGGCGACGAGCCTCCCTACCGGCCGGCGCTCCGACGGCAGCGTCCACATCTCGACGCGCACGAATGGCCTCACGCACCTGTTCGAGATCCGCGTCCGCTAGTGCCGCCGCCCGGGAGGCGTGTCGCCGCGTGGACGGCGGGGGCGGCGAATCACTCTCCGGACGAGCCAGATCACAGCCACAAGCAGCTGAACGTAGAACAGGAGCCGGCCGACCCGTTCTCAGGCATTGCCAGGTTTATCGGGAGTGCGGCGCAGCGTGGGCCGACGACCCGACCACACGGTCGTCGGCGTCGAAGGGGAGGCCGGGTAGCGGCTCGCCCGTCGTGAGGTCGTCGCCTGTTCCGCCCGGCGGCCCGTCGCGGCGCGCGACGATCCACGACGCCAGCGCGGCCCCGCCG
>JANPJI010000032.1:0-1734 GCA_031425425.1 Rubricoccaceae bacterium | reverse complement strand
GGAGGCCGCGCTCACGCTCCAGCGCTGGAACACGCGCTACAAGGTGCTCCCGCCCGAGCTCACGTCGGCCGACGTCGTGGCGTACCTCAACGCGCTCTCGACGCGCGGCTTCGAGCGGTTCGACCTCTCGCTGACCGGCCTCACGCCGGGCGAGTCGTCGTCGTACTACACGTACCAGGTGACGGGCCAGGCCTACTTCGAGAGCCTCTACGCCTTCATCTGGCACCTCGAGAACGGCCGCGGGCTGTACCGCGTCCGCGACCTGTCGGTCAAGAAGGCCATCGTCCAGATCCCGAACCCCACCACGGGCGTGCCGCGGCAGGTCATCCTGGCCGAGTTCGCGCTCGCCGTCGACGGGTTCTACTCGGGCAACGCCGACATCTCGGCCCCGGACAGCGCCGTGACGCCGCCGCCGGAGGCGTTCCCCGCGCGCCGCGTCCCGCTCAACCCGTTCTTCCCGTACGTCCTCGACACGCTGCCGGGCAACACGGACGACCTCGTCGACATCGAGTCGGACGACCTGCTCAGCGTCATTGGCGGGATGGCCGTCTTCTCGCACGGCGAGGAGATCCGGCAACTCCGCGCCGGCGACCGGGTGTACCTCGGCCGGATCGCCAACGTGGACCCCCAGCGTGGCCGCGTCGTCGTCGAGCTCAACAAGGGCGGCATCTCCGAGCGGGTCGAGCTCGACCTCAACACCGGCGAGCGCTACCGCCAGCACCTCGGCGGGTCCACCTTCGTGCCGTCCGGCCGCCGGGTGTCCCTCCCCGTCGGGCCGAGCCTCCAGTCGGCCCCGCCGGCTCCGGGCACGCCCGAGGCCCGCGGCACGGCCCTCTACGAGCGCCCCGATGGCGCCCCGGCCCCCGCCACGGCGCGCACCGGCGGTACGCGCCCGGCCGTCCCGCGGACGCCGCAGCCCTACCGGCCCGTCCCGCTCGGGACCGCCCCGCGCCGGTAGATCCAGGGCGCTGCGCCCTCCGCCCCGCGCCGCGGGGCCTCTCCTGCGGGGCTCGCCCTCGCCCTTCGACCGCGTTCCACCCCCACCGTCATGACCTCGACCCCCCGCCTGCGCGACCGTCTCGGCGCACTCCGGCAGCCCGTGCTGCACGCCCTCGCCGCGCTCGCCCTCGCCGCCGCCGTCCTCGCCCCGGCCGCCCGCGCCCAGGACGACACCGCCGAGCGCCGGCCGACGACGCCGCGCGTCGTGCGCGGCTACGTCCCGCCGGACGAGCTCGTCTCGTTCCCGGCGTCGACGCCGATGAACCAGTTCTTCCGGCTCGTCAACCCGACGTTCTTCCGCGTCACTGGCAAGCGCGTCGTGGACCCGCTGGACCGCTCCGAGCCCATCGGGGTCGCCCTCAACGGGGTCCACTTCATCGACGCGTTCGAGCTCGTGCTGGACCGGTACCAGCTGGACTTCAACGAGTCCGACAGCTACTTCATCGTCACCGAGCCCGAGATCGTCGCCGCGACGACCGACGGCGGCAGCGCCACCGTGATCAGCGCCGGCCCCCCGGCGGCGGGGCCGGCCGAGGCGCTCCCGGCCACGGCCGACACGCGCGAGATCCGCATCGACGCCATCATCTTCGAGCTCAACACGAGCCGCGCCCGCGAGGTCGGCACCAACTGGCCCGCCCTCTTCGGCGCGGCCGCCGCGACCGGCGGCGGCGCAGCAGGTGGCGGCGCGGCCGGAGGCGGCACGGGTGGTGCGGCGGGCGGGGCGGCGGGCGGCAC